>JARYMC010000091.1 GCA_029907305.1 Candidatus Thermoplasmatota archaeon | reverse complement strand
GTCAACATCTCTACATCCCATCCGATGTAGAGGGGTATGTGTTATGGGTTAAAAATTGTTATTTCGCAAGAGGTCTATTTGTTAATCCTGCTATGAAATCAATATCATTGGATAGAGAGTTAAAAAAAAAATTTAATTCATCATAAAAAATTGGATTGGTGCATCATTCTGGGTCGCAGTAACAAATTTTCGTGAAGTTTTCATCATCTGGGAATAAGCACGATGTTCCGTTTGATCTTATGATTTTACAAAGTCTACATGTTTCAGTGAGTACATGATCGTTTCCATTGTTTATAATGTTCTTTGCTGATTTTCTGATTTCATTGAGAAAATCATAATCTACCACGTCTATTTTAGCTCGTTTTTTAGATTTATATTGACATACTGCAGCAGATGAAATACCGAGTTTTTCTGCGGCTTCTTTTTGGCTTAGCCCAAATTCATCCATCATGACCTCTGCGATTTTTTTTCTAATAACTGGGAAGCCGTGCCACATCATGTATTCGCAAAATGTCTGTTTCATGAAACGTATAGTAAATGAAATTTTAATATTTATAATTAATTGGCTTTAAGAAGGTTTTTTAAAATAATTGTTAATTTTTACAGGCCATATTGTAACACTTGTTACACTCTATTGTACCAATATTTGATTATAAACACCTTAATCTTTGTATTTGGTATAGATGATGCCTTTAAATTAAAGAAACTATTTTTTAAAAAGGAATAGAGCTGTAATTAACGTCGTTGTGCCAAATAAACGCCAAAAATTATAAGACTAGCACCAACAAGAAAAACCAGGTTAGGAACCTCCCTCATGAGAAGCAGTGATAGTATTATTGTAAAAAGCGGTATGAAATTTAGAAATACAGCTGCCTTGCCAGCATCAACTTTTGATAAAGCATAATACCAACCAATATAACCGAAAACAGAGCAGAAAACAGCTAGATATAAAACAGCCATCCAACCATTAAAAGAAACTTTTTGAATAACACTAACAATGTCAATGAAAACAAATGGTAAAAACATGATTGTTCCAAAGATAAACGCATATGTTGTTACAGTAAAAGGATCATATCTCTCTAAAAGCCTTTTACCGACAACTGAATAAGAGGCCCAGCAGAAAGCAGATACTAAAACAAGAACACAACCGATTATAAACTGGTTGTTAAAATATATTGTTTCGTTGTTGCTCTGTGCAAAAACAACGGTTGCTACCCCGACAAATGATATTATTACGCCAAAGGTTTTTTTGAATGTAAAAGATTCTTTTAGAAAAACTGTTGATAACAAAACAATGAAAACAACATTAGTATTAATAAGAACAGATGATGTAGATGCAGTAGTATACTCGATTCCTATAAATTGAAAAACATAAAGAAGCGTAACACCAGTTAAACCAAGTGCTATGAGTGACAAGAATTCTTTTTTAATTGGTATCCCTTTATCTTTTTTAAGTAAAAAAATTAGTAGTACCATTATAGGTGTTGCAACAAGAAAACGTAGGAAACCTAAGTGACTTGGTGGTATTTCATCAACTGTTACTTTTACAGCTATAAATGATCCTGCCCAAATAAGGCTTATAAGCACAAGCAGTAAAGAAATAGCTGTTTTTCTGTCGTCCATTTTAAACAAAAAGTTTTATTTTTTTATTGCTTTCATACCGTTTTCAAATGCTTTCCTGTTAACATCCTTGTACTTATCAGGAACCATATTTAGTATTGTCTCAAGCAACACATCTGGTTTAAAGGGCAACACACCTGTTGCAGCAAGAGCACCAAGTAGGACAGTATTTTTTGTTATGGCATCACCAGACTCTTTTGCTATCTTCAAAGCATCTATCTTATACAACTCAGCATGTTTAGAAATCTCTTTAAAAACATCATCAAGCTTTGGATAAGGTTCGCCACCAACAGCAACAGTGAAAGGAATAACCGGATTTATGTCTGTTATAACCTTTGTTTTTTTGTTTACAAAAGAAATATTACGCAATGCTTCAATTGGTTCAGCACTTAGAACAACATCAGCAGTACCGCTAGGAAGCATCGGGCTTGAAACCTCTCCCATCCTAACAGTACAAACAACATTTCCACCACGTTGAGCCATACCGTGTATCTCTGAAACATAAACCATAACATCTGCTTTCACAGCAGCATTACCAAGAATATTCGCAGCGGTTATAACGCCCTGCCCGCCAACACCAACAAGTACTATGCTAATTTTTTTGTTCATTCCTTCACCCCAGATTTTGATATAGCACCAAACGGACAAACCTGAACGCAGTTACCACAACCATTACACAAAGTAGTATCAATATGTACACTACCGTCTTCAGCGAAATACAACGCAGGGCAACCAAAACGACCGATACAGGTCTTGCATCGTTTACAAAGCTCTTGGTTAATTGAATAAACAGGTATCTCCTCCCCAGCTTTTCGTTTCCTATCAACCTCAAGGAGAATACAAGGTGATTTACTAACTACAAAAGACGGACCCTTGAAATCCAAAGCCCTCTTAAAAGCAGCTGTTGTCTCCTTAATGTTATTTGGGTCGACTATCTCAATGTGCTCAACACCACACCCTCTAGCTACATCCTCAACCCGTATCATCTTAGCAGGTCGACCCATACCATCAAACTCAGTACCAGGATGAGGCTGATGACCTGTCATAGCAGTAGTCCTATTATCAAGAACTGTAATAACAACATCATGGTTATGATGAACAGCATCAATAAGAGCAGGTATAGCTGCATGGAAAAACGTAGAGTCACCCATAAAGGAAACAATCTTCTGACCTGTTGAAACAGCAAAACCACAAGCAGTACCAGCATTAGAACCCATACAGAGCAAAACATCCGCCATCTCAAGTGGTGGTTCCTTACCAAGCGTATAACAACCTATATCAGTAGGATAAATAGAGTCTTTTGGCGCAGCTTTTTTAACAGCATAATACGTAGCGCGATGAGGACAACCAGGACACAAAGACGGCGGACGACTAGGTAGCTTAATCTTTGATTCAACAGGTTTCGGGAAAGGATTCTTTACCTTGAATATCTTTGAAAAAACATCAACAACAATATCAGGGTTGTATTCATACAATCGTGAGAAACGCCCTGTTGATTTACCAAAAATCTTAACATCAGATTTCATGTCAAAAGCAAGGGTTTTGAATTGTTGCTCAAGAATAGGCTCGAGCTCCTCAATAACAACAATAGTACTACAAGATTTTATGAACTTCTCACACATCCTCCTAGGAATAGGATGGGTCATACCAAGTTTCAAAATCCTAACATCCAAACTAAGGGTTTCAGCCATCTCCTTAGCGTAATTGAAAGAAACACCAGAGGAGACAACCCCTATATCCTTTGGTTTACCAACATTAACAACCTCGTTAAACTGTGATTTCTCGGAAATTTTTTCAGCCTGTTCCATCCTCTCAAGCAAAACAGGATGCTGTTTACGAGCAACAGCAGGAACAGTTACCAACAGTGGGTTTTTTTCAAAATGACCTATGCCACGTGGTTTCTGCATTTTTTCAAAAACAACAGGACCACGAGCATGGCTAAGCCTAGTAGTTGTTCTCAACAACAGGGGTAAAGAAAGTTGTTCTGATATATCAAAACCAACCCCTGTCATCTCCTTTGCTTCCTGTGGTGTCGTCGGCTCAAGCATAGGGGCACCACCAAAAATAGCGAAATAACGGTTATCCTGCTCATTCTGAGAAGAATGACAATATGGGTCATCAGCGGAAACAATGATATGCCCACCCTTACAACCAACATAAGTATAAGTCATGAAAGCGTCGCTAGCAACATTCAAACCAACGTGTTTCATACAAGTAAGAGCACGCAAACCAGAAAAAGAAGCAGCAGCAGCAACCTCCAAAGCAACCTTCTCGTTTGTAGAATACTCGAAATAAAAAGGTGGTTTATCGCCTTTTTTTGTGAAATATTTTGTTATATGTGAAAACGTGTCAGCTATCTCAGAAGATGGCGTCCCGGGATAAGTTGTAGCAACATCAACACCTGCTTCAAGTGCTCCTCTGGTTATGGCCTCGTTTCCCAAAAGTAAAATTTTTTTTCCTGGTTGATCTGTTATTATCTCCATAAAGCTCCCCTACTCAGGATAAGACGTAAAAGGCTATGCCTGATATTTTTTGGTCAGGAGAAATCGAGGAAAGCATATAAATCTAACTACAGTATTGAGGGAAAATAGTATGAAAAAGAACATTGCATTGACACTAGCGGGGTCAGACCCATCAGGTGGTGCTGGTATACAGGCTGACCTTAAAGCATTCAACATGCTAGGCGTACATGGGTTAACAGTTGTAACATGTATAACAGCCCAGAACACACTGCATGTAGAAAAAATACATAAACTCCCTGTTGAGATCATAGAAAAACAGATAGATACGCTCTTAATTGATATGAAACCTGATGCAGCAAAAACAGGGATGTTATTTGATGAAGAGATCGTAGACTTAGTCGCAGAGAAAATCAAACACTATAATCTAAAGACTGTTGTTGACCCTGTTATGGTTGCTACAAGCGGTGATTCTTTATCAAAAAATGATTTTGTTAAAGCGCTTAAAAACAAATTGATGCCAAAATCATACATGGTTACACCAAATATACATGAAGCAAAGGTTTTAACTGGGAGGAAAATAGGTGATATAAATGATGTGAAAAAAGCCTGCAAGGAAATACATGAGCTAGGACCAAGATATGTTCTTATAAAAGGGGGGCATCTGGAAGGGAAAAAAGCTGATGATGTGTTTTTTGATGGAAAAGAGTTTACTGTTTTTTCATTGCCAATGATACCTGATCGTTTAGTACATGGTTCTGGTTGCACAATTTCTGCTCTAATAACAGGTTTCATTGCCAAAGGGGAAAAACCTGCTGATTCTATAGGAAAATCTAAACAAATACTTTG
The DNA here is from genome assembly GCA_029907305.1 of Candidatus Thermoplasmatota archaeon. Classification (NCBI taxonomy): domain Archaea; kingdom Methanobacteriati; phylum Thermoplasmatota; species Thermoplasmatota archaeon. Next base: position 746 of record JARYMC010000091.1, on the reverse strand, counting down.
GAGTATGATAAATGAGGGACATAAACCTGGCAAGGGCGCTGATGTACTCAACTTTTCTTCAGACATAATAAAAGACATGCCCTCTTATTTTCTTACAGATGAACATTTTATGGTATGGTTTGAGTTGAAAAAGGCTGTTGATGAATTGCTTACTTTTCTATCAGGGGATTTTGTTCCAGAAGTTGGGATTAATTTTGGTTATTCGCTTCAAAATGCAAATGATATTGAAGACGTATGTGCATTAACTGGGAGAATTACAAAAACAAGAGACAAACCAGTGAGATGCGGTGGCATAGGTTTTGGTACGTCTAAACATGTGGCATCTATAATTCTAACAGTGATGGGTTTTGATCCTGAGATGAGAAGCTGTATGAATTTAAGATACTCTGAAAAAAATCTATCGAAGTGTAGAAAATCTGGTTTGAAAATAGGGATGTTTGACAGGAGTGAAGAGCCTCGTGGGGTGAAATCCACTATGGAATGGGGAACAAAACATGTGATACAAAAACTTGGTTTTGTGCCAGATGTTATTTATGATGAGGGATGTATTGGTAAAGAGCCTATGATAAGGGTTTTAGGAAAAAATCCAAAAGATGTATTGCATAAGGTTTTTTTGTTCGTTAAATAAAAAAAATTTGTATCTTATTTTTGATTATATCTCCTAGAGGGGCAGTACTTCGGAAAGTACAATCGTAAATATTTTTAACCTATAACTTCATTGATTTTTTTGGGAAGATGGGATGAGA
>JARYMC010000090.1 GCA_029907305.1 Candidatus Thermoplasmatota archaeon | reverse complement strand
TACCATGGAACGGGATGGACGCCATCGTGATATTTTTAAAGTAGTTGCATAATTACAAAACGAGAGACATCCATCTCTTTCAGGTATGCAAAAAAACGATATGGATTCTCTCCCTAAAAACCTAATTTACGGGCAACACTGGAAAAATCAACTTTTTATAACATCCTCTCAATTAATCTGTTTATCTCTTTACCACGGTAACCAAGAGCACCACCTTTAACAAAAGACATTTTTATACCATCGTAGCCTTTTTTAGGTGGGCTAAGCCTAAATATTGGTTTAACATTTGGTATTTCCTTGTAACTAATTTTTTTTTCGATGATCGCTTCTGAAAGCATCTCTACGTTATCATATGATGTAGCAGATTTGATATAATCATCTGTTATATCTTGATCGCCTTCTAGTTTACCCCTTCTTTTTATTAGTTTTGATAACACCTCTCTATCTATTTCACCCCATGTAACATAGTCTTTAGCAGTCTGTAACATACCCTTCGTACTAGGAGTTTCTTCTACTAATACACAATGATTTGCTCTACTAAGAGAAAGTAATTTCAATGTTTTTTTTATATCAGGTTTTATGTTAACTGTTCCTCTAACCCTAACTACAGCGTACACCATTTTACATCGCCCCTTGTCCTGTTATTTGATTCTTTTCCGGTGTTGATTGAATGCTTATACCACCAGATATTATGTTGATTTTTTTAACCTCATCTTCCATAACCCTGGTTTGCGTGTTTTCCCTTAGAGCATTGAACACAGCCTTTGCGTAGTTTACAGTGGTTTTTGTTTTTCCCTTTGTGAAAGTCCAACAATCTTTTATACCTGCTAGTCTCAGGATTTTTTTTGCTACATCACCGGTAGCTAGTCCAATGCCCTGTGGAGCTGGTTTAAGTGTTATTTCAACGCTACCACTTTTTCCTTTTACAGCAAATGGTACTGTATGTGCTTTTCCACAGCCGCATTCCCAGGAGCCACATCCTCTCCTTATCTCTACAAGGTTGAGTTTTGCGTTTTCTATAGCTTTTCTGATGCTTGACCCAACCTCTTTTCCTTTTGCTTGTCCGAGTCCTATGAAACCATCTGAGTTACCAACTGCTACTGTTATAACAAATTTTACTCTTCTACCTGAGTCTGTCATCCTTTGTACCATATTTACGTCTATTACCTCATCTTCTAGACCCGGCATTAGTATATCTACTATCTCTGATTCTCTCAACGGTAAACCTGATTTTAGTGCGTCGCTCATTGTGTTGATCTGCCCGTTTTTAACCATCTTCCCTAGATTGGTTTTTGGGATCCAATCTATTATTCTAGTGGTTTTTTGTTCCTCGAAATTTTTTGAATCTTGTGCTGTTAACCTGCTTTCATCTCGTCTATTCTGCGCCATTATTTGCCTCCGATGATTTTATCTTTAATATCTTTGACAGATGGTTCTATCTCTTTGTTTAGGTGTTTGCCAAAAAGTCTTTCATCGCTTGGTATTTTTTCTTCGTTGAAAGAACATTCAATGCCTGCATCTAAAACTCCTTTTAGCGCAGCAAAAACCTTTGATCCTGTAGCCGGCGTGTATCTCCCTATATCTAGCACCCCTTCTTTTATCCCTTTATCTACTGCTCGTTTACCGGCTAGTAAACCTGTTAGGTATGCAGCGGGTGTTGTGGATGTTGAGTATTTCCAGTTGTATTTGCTTGCAAGTTCTTTTGACATAGCTGACACAAGAACCTTGTCACCTATCTCGTTATATTCAACGAATTGAACCTGGGTGTTTTTTATTGTTTTTCTAACTACTATCCTAGTTTTTCTTGATTTTAAAAGTGCAAGCCTCTTTCTGTAATCGGTTTTTCCTTCTCTTCTTCTACGTGTTTTGATTTTGTAACGGGGCCCATGCGTCATTGTTTTGTTTCCTCCTTCTTTATAATCTTTATAAAACCATCAGATATAAGATGTGATTCTAAATGGCTTTTACTTCTAAACTCCCCGCCTTTTGCTCTCTGGTAGTACCTACGGTAGGTTGCTGCATCAATCTTTTTCTCGTCTCTAAGCTTAGCTAGATATGCTCTTATTGGTCTTATTGTACGTATCCAACGTTCTTTACGTGGCAGACGAGCATAAGCTGCTCCTTTTCTTGAACCATGTCCACGACGTCTGCCTTTCTCTTTCTGTTCTTTTCTATAGTTTTTACGTCCACTTGATATACCCTGTATTTGTCTGCTTTTAATTGCTTTACCATGAATTAGAACCCTAATATCATCCTTGGTAACTGCTTTAGCGATCTCATCAACCCTATCATGGTCAATCCAGACCCTGTTTACACCACATTTAAGAATAGATGCTGCCATTCTCCGCTGGTTTCTTAAATCAGTCATAGCCTTTCTTTTTCCTCCTTTTACAGGTTTAGTATCCTCAAACCTAAATCCTCAGCTTTTTTCTTTATCTCAACGCGTTTCTTAGTCCCAACTGATCCACCTATTCTCGCAGCTTGGGTCTTTGGGTTCAATTTCTCAAGATCGCGTGCGTTGTAAACAAGAACCTCTTCAAAACCAGATGGATGTAAACCACGGGTTTCTTTTGGTCCCCTGAAACCAACACGTACTACACTTGGTCTGTAACCAAGATGCTTACGAAGCTTAGATGTCATACCACGTGGCCTACGCCAATTTTTCGGTATACGTTTGTATCTAAACCATTCTTGTCGTAAAAACTCTGGTGTCCTATTTTTAATCCGTTTTCTTATTAAAAGACGTTTCTTCAAACTTTCATTAAGCTCAGGTTTTATCTTAGCTTTATACTCTTTTTTCTCTTCCTCTACAATTTCTACTTTCTCCTCTTCAACTTCTTTCTCGGGCTCTGGTTTCTCTTCAGGCTCTTTTTCCTTTTTTGCTTCCTCATATTCTTTTTTGCTCTTCTTTGTTTTAGTTTTTTCTTCTTTTTTTTCTGTTTTTTTTCCACTTAATTGGTTTTTAATTTCTTTCGCAAGTTTTTCGTTTATCCCTTTAACCTTGGTCAGATCTTTAACAGACGCTTTTTTAAGTTTCTCCATGGAAGTAAAACCGTTTTCATATAAGAGCTCAGCCTTTGCTTTACCAACACCTTTTAACGACGAAAACTCCTTGATAACATCCTCTTTGGTCATAGTCTACCTAGCTCCCTTAATAACCTTGTATATGCCATCTTGAAAAACCCTTATATCCCTATTTTTAACAAGAGTTGCACGCTCTATATTAGCAACTGTCTGCCCGACTTTCTCTTTATCTATACCTCTAACTATTATATCTTCCCCTTTGATCTCAACATCAACGCCATCAAGGATTTTAGCTCGACGAGCAGAACGTTCACCAAGGAAATTCTGTATCACAAAATCGTTGCCATCAACAGATGTTTTTATAGGGAAATGAGAAAATACTGTTTTCATCTTGTACTCAAAACCTTCTGTTACCCCTTTTATCATGTTCCTTATATGAGCAACGACTGTTCCAACAAGTGCTTTTTCTTTCCTACGAGTTGATTTACTTTTTATCTCTATATCTCTACTATTTACTTTAATTTCTATTTGAGGATGTGTAAAATCTCTTGATAACTGACCTTTTTCACCTTTTATTGTTAAAACATTATTTTCTAATGTAAAATGGAGCTGATCTGGTATTGTTATCTTATCTTTTATCTCAGTTTTCTCTGTTTTTTTAGTCATCTTTCATCACCTATCGCATTATTTAGTAGACATATGCTAGTAGTTTCCCTCCGATACCGTTCTTTTTTGCCTCTGTGTGTGATACTATACCCATGGTTGTTGTAAGTATAAGTAAACCAAAATCACGAGCTGGGAGATACCTAGCCTCCCATTTTTCCAGTTCCTCTCTTTTAACCGGGTATCTTGGTTTTATTACACCGCAATCGTTTATATGCCCTATTAGTTGAACTTGGAAGATCCCTGATTTACCATCATCAATATGTTTAAACTCACCTATGTACCCTTTTTCTTTTAGGAGACTTAGAACCCCCCCTATCAGTTTAGAAGATGGTTGTATTATGCATGTTCCTTTTCCTTTTGTTTCAGCGTTTTTTATGGTGGATAACGCATCTGCCAGTGGATCATTTAACATAACCTTTTTGCCTCCTCTTTTTATGAGAATTTTTTAAACCCAAGTTCCTCAGCTTTGTCCCTAAAGCATTGTCTGCATAGATGAAGACCGTATCGTCTTATTATTGCTCTTTTTCTCCCGCATCGTTCGCATCCTTTGATTCTACCATAGAATTTTTTTCTTTCTTTTATTTTCATGTTTATACGACCTCCACTTTGAACTCTTCTGCGAAATATTTCATGGTTTCTTCTCTTGTAACCTGATGTTTTCTCGGTATTTTCGCTCTGTTAACACGTCTGTGTTTAACTCTATAACCTGGTTTTTCCATTGTCACTGCTATATCCATACCAAATATGCCTATGCTTGGGTCGTATTTTTGATCTTTGAAAAGCGTGTGATCTGGTATACCAAAGGATAGGTTTCCTTGATCATCAAATGAGTAATCAGCCATTTTATTCTCCCGTATCTTTAAAGCTTCTATCAGGAAATCCGTCGCTTTTTTCTTACGTAACGTAACCTTGCATCCTATAGGCATCCCTTTTCTGATACCCCAATCTTTGTTAGTGGTTTTAGAAAGTGTCTGGACTGGTTTGTTACCAGTTATATTTTTCAACACAGTCTCAGCTTTACTGAGTTTTTCACCAGCTTCACCTACTCCTATGTTTATCGTGACTTTTGCTATCCTAGGTTTGAAAATATTTTTTTGTTTCTCATTTGCCCCAGTTTTTTCCTTATTTTTTGTTTGTTTTTTTGTAGTTTTTTCTTTGTTCATCATATTTTCACCTCAGGCAAAGAGATCACTGGTTTGTCTTTTCCAATCGGGAAAACATAATCCTTAATCGTTAAAAATTCTACATCGGATTTCATTTTTGTGATATTTGGTTTTGGCGATGGTGTTATTTCTACATCTAAAATATTTGCTATCTGACCTGAGTGGGATCCACCGATTATCATAGCAACAGTTCCTTTGTCAAATGGGTAAACGTCTGTTATTTTTTTGTCTGATAAAGAAATTTTTAGTACATCCCCTGTTTTATACTCGTCTTTTTTCACTAATATGTTTTTGCCATCATGTAAGTTTAGTTGTACTCTGTTGCCTTTTACTATAGTTTTGTTTTCAATTCTGCATAGTTTCCATTCAGCATTCTCAGATGTTATCTCTGTTAGTGTAAGTTTTCCTATTCTATCATATAAGACCCTGTAGTTTTTCTTTAACTTTGGTATTGATATAACATCCATTAAACCACATGGGAATTTGATGTCTTTTCTTTTAATCCCATCTACTAGTATCTCCCCGTTTGATACTATCCTTTTTGCTTCTTTGTAGGTGTCGCATAACTTAAGGTAGTCTCTAACAATTAGACCAAGAGGTATTGATTTGTCTAATTTATGTGGACCTGGCATTGCTCTTATAGTCCATTTTTTCTCTTTTCTGTGTAGTTTCAGTGTCCTTGGTGCGTTGAGTTTTTTAAGATGCTTGCTCATTTATTTTTTCCTCCTCTTTTTTCTTTTTGGTTTTTGTTGAAGTAGTTTTTTTCTTGTTTTTCTTTTCAGTTTTAGGTTTCTCTTGTTCTGTTTCCTCAGTTTTTTCTTCTGTTTTTG
>JARYMC010000089.1 GCA_029907305.1 Candidatus Thermoplasmatota archaeon | reverse complement strand
TCAAAACAATTTACCCAGACAGCAAACACAATTATGCTTTACTCACCATACCCAGATATACCTCCTATCGAGGTCCGAGTACCAAAATCTGAGGAAATAATCGCTGATAAAATCTCAGCAATCATTCAACGAGACAAAGCCCGTGATGTTCATGATTTGTATTTCCTCTTGAAGCAAGGTGGAAAAATTGATTATTCATTAATCAAAAGAAAAGTTTTAGATTTCACCCCTGAAAAATTGAGGGAGAAAATCTTAGAGAAAAAAAATACTTGGAAAAGTATTGAGCCGCTCATTGTAACAAAACTCCCTACGTTAGAGGAAGAAATGACCTATATTTTATCGTTCTTCAAATAGAGAATATTCATTTGAAAAATGTAGTGCTCCCGGTTAGGCATATATGCTAAAAGTTTAATGCTCCTCAGCATGGTTGGAGCTTTTGACTGTTAACAAGGATGGGTTACAATCGTACTTTAAAACCATTCTCATGAATAGTTTATCCCGTATTACACTTCATATAATAGTAGAATAATATGAATTGAACTTCATATTTTAGAAATTATATATAGGTAACACGACAATTACGAACCATGAATCGCGACACGATAAAAAGAAGACTCATCGAACAAGAAACATACACACAAAAATTTCTCGATGAGCCATTAATACAACGAGAACATTTTTCCAACTATCAAAAAACAACTCACCACCAATCTCATCAAAACAATACTAGGACCAAGACGCGCAGGAAAAACCACTTTAGGATTATTACTCCTAAAAAAACAAACTTTTACTACGTAAACTTCGACGATGAAATTCTATCCACATTAAAACGCGAAGATCTAGGAATACTTCTTGAACTACTAAATGAACTCTTTGGAAAACGATCAAATATTTTTCTTGACGAAATTTAAAACATCGATTCATGGGAATTGTTTGTGAACCGACTGCAGCGACTTGGATACAATATTCTCTTAAGTGGAAGCAATAGCAAACTTCTCAGTAAAGAACTCAGCAGTCATCTTGGGGGTAGAACACTCACGCTTGAAATTCTTCCCTTTAGCTTTAAAGAGTTCCTTATTGCAAAACACCTTACTACCATTAAAGAAACAGATGAGGAAATCGGTAGGATAAAAAATCAATTACAAGAATATCTCCAATGGGGCGGATATCCTGAGATTATCATGGATATATCTGATCCGGATCTCAGAAAAAATATCTGAATGAATTGTTCGAAACTATTATCTTCCGAGATATCACTCAACGATTCAATATAAAATATACAACAGAACTCGTTGCATTAGCAACGGTGATTATAAACCAATTTTCAACCAGGTTGAGTCTCACAAAAATCTCACGAGATATGGAAATAAGTTCACATACCATAAAAAAATATATATCCTATCTTGAAGAAGCATATCTTATCATCAGCAGTAAAAAATTCTCCTACAAACCAAGAGAGATTGAATCATCATTTAGAAAATACTACTGCATTGATACAGGATTACTAAACACAAAAAAAACAACACTCACAAAAGATTTTGGAAAAATCTTGGAAAACATAGTTGCTATCGAACTTAGAAGAAGAAACATTGATCTTTATTACTACATGGTTGACAATAAATATGAAGTCGATTTTGTCATCGGTGATTCAACAGCAATAAAAGAAGTAATCCAGGTGGTGGATGACGAAAAAGAAATACCACGGCGGGAAATAAAAATAGGCATATTGGCTTGTAAAAAATTACATTGTCACACCTTAACGATAATAACCTGGAACACTGAAACAAAAAAACGTGATGGCAGCATTACCATTCAGTACATCCCTCTTTGGAAATGGCTTACGAAACAAAAATAAGGTTTTTAACCCTGCTCAAAATAGCCCAGTGCTGGATTACATTTTCAAGGTGTCTGCAACAGGAGAAAAAATTATGCTCCCGTCGGGATTTGAACCCGAGTCGAAGCCTCGAGAGGGCTTCATGATTGGCCACTACACTACGGGAGCAAAAAACCTTTTTTATCCTCCTGATGAAACATGAATAATTGTAATTTCTTGATTTTCGTTTAAGGTATCATCAACTGGGATAGGCATGTTTTTGCTCATTGCTATAACTGTATCTGGTTTAATATTGAGGTTTTTTAGTAAATCTGCAACAGTAGATCCTTTTTTTATTTGGATTTCTCTTACATTATTTGTTTTTGGTATCCTAACTTTTATCTTCAATTGAATCGATACCCATATAAAAAAGTCTTTGATTAAACTTTTCACGATAATAAGTTGTTTGCTGGGGTAGCTAAGCCTGGTTTAAAGCGATAGCCTCGAGAGCTATTGGCGTTTGTCGCCGCAGGAGTTCAAATCTCCTCCCCAGCGTCTAATTTTCTAGGGTAGCTCTAAAGTAAATTTTTATATAGTAATATATAATAAAATTTAAATATTATCTAAACTAATAATATGTAATAAAAAAGTGGTGTAATAATATGAATAAAAAGATCATAATCTCACTAATATTATGTACCCTATTAGCTGCTAGTTTATCTTCTACATCTGCGTTAGCAATAGAAACTAAAAACGAATCCACAAAATCATCGATATCGCTAGTTACATCTGAGATAAGCATAGATGCGACACCAAAAATAGATGCACCACTTGCTCCATTAGAGAAAAAAACAATTGATGTAACCGTAAAATTTAAATTAAACATAGGTAAATTCGCGAAATGGTTCTTTTTCAATAGGCGAATAGGTAGACTGCTTTTATTTGGTCCTAAATATGCTCTTAAATTTTTAACAAAAATACCATCTAATGCACTCATTAATTTATCTGTTGTTGAATGCCCAGATTGGTGTACAGCAACACTAGATCCAAATAATATAACTCTAGGGATAAGTAACGAATTCAAAGAGGCAGAAGCTAAACTAACCATTGTTATAAACAACAAAACTGCACCAGCATTTGAACTAAAAGATGTAAAAATAAAAGCAGAATTCAAAGGTTTAGGTGGAATAAAAGCATCATCTAATGAAACAAATATATCCCTCATGCCAACCTACATATCCAAAATAGCATATGATGTTGAAAAAGAAATAAACATAACATCAACTAACGAAACAAGTATACCTATAAATATAACAAACAATGGAAACGGTGAAACAATAATCAAAATAGAAATAGAAAACATATCCGAGAACTGGAACATATCAATAGACCCAGATACCATAACAATACCAGTCAACAAGACAAGGCAAGTAAAAATTATCACAACACCAACTAGAGATTTTGACAACGTGACAATAAAAGTTAAACTAACAACAAAATCAACATACTCTGGTACAGATGTAGAAGAAAAATACCTACAAGGAGAAACTGTTTCATTTAATATAACACTTATAAACACTCAACCGCCAGAAGAAGAACTCCCATTGTTTGAAATACTAATAGCAGGGGTAGTGATAATCATACTGATATCAGTTATAGCAATAATGATACTAATTAGAAAGAAAAAACAACAATAAAAAAATTTTTTCTACCTTTATATCTAATTTTTTTTTCAATTCTTTTAACCTGGTGCTTAAGTTTTTAAATAAAATATTAATCACAGAACCTTAGACTATTCAACAAAAAAAGTGTTATATTTACATGAGACAAAAGATACATTTCGATGAAATATTCAGGTTACTAAAACATGGACTAGAGAGGTATGACAACCCTGTTGTTTCTCGTACGGAATGGAACAGAATCATCCATAGTCCATATACAACATTAATATCTTGCATTCTGAGCCTCAGAACAAAAGATGAGGTAACAGAAAAAGCATCCATCAGATTGCTAAAGAAATATAACACCCCTGAAAAAATGTTGAAGCTTTCTGAAAAAAAGATACAATCATTGATATATCCTGTAGGTTTCTACAAAACCAAAGCAAAGAGAATAAGAGGTATTTCAAAAACACTTATAGAGAAATGCAATGGAAAAGTTCCAGATGATTTTTATGAACTACTAAAGTTAAAAGGTGTCGGTAGAAAAACTGCTAGCATAGTGATGGTTTATGGTCATAAAAAACAGGGTTACCTACCAATTGATACGCACTGTCATCGTATACCAAATCGTTTGGGTTGGATTAAAACAAAAACACCTGAAGAAACAGAGTTAAAACTAAGACAGATATTGCCAAGCGAATATTGGGATGATTTCAATCATTTGTTTGTCACATTTGGGCAAACCATATGTGTCCCAGTTTCGCCGTTTTGTAGCAGATGCCCAATAAAAAATTATTGTAAACGCGTTTCTGTTACCAATAGTAGGTAAAGAATTTTTTATTCTAGGGGTATCAGTTTTTTTCCAAAAACAATTCTGAGGGAAGACAATGGCCAGATGATTATAACTGTTATTATCAAAAGCGTCTGTGCTATACCTATATTTTTAAATAGATAGCTCATGAGAACCATTGGTATTAGCAGTAATGATAGTCCTTCTTGTAATCCCTCATAAACCAGCATTCTATCCCTTTGAGATAGAGGAGTAGAGAAGATTTTTGCCAAGAGATACAAAATTACGGTTGAGAGAAAGATAAAAACCAAAAAAGGTATTGGCATATCAAAAACAAATATCTCGGTGTACATCAATAAAAAAGGTAGGAAAGCAACAAGTATATGCAGTGTTTTGATGAAAAAAGCATATCCAACAAATAAAAACGGGATACTAAACTCGTCGTCTATTACTTTAACCCCAAAAAGAGTAGGGATAGTCATAACACCTATTTTTGTATCATATTTTACGTCTTTTAGGTTCGCGAAAACACCAACGCTAAAAACCCATTGCATCATATTAACGAGACTAATAATGATTGCTAAACCTGATACTTCATTAGAAGCACTGTAAGCGCCAAATAAACCTGTTGTAAAAACACCTATAGCAAGAATATATTCCATACAAGCTACACGTTTACTATACATATTGTATAGGGTGATTAAGAAAAAAGATACTAGTAACATTATAAAAGATATAAGAGTAAACATAAATAATGTGTTAATAATAATGGATAAAATAAAAGAAAAAATAACTATATACAAGGCTGTTTCTTTTTTTATTTTGCCGGTGACAAGTGGTCTATCAGATACATAGGCTGATTTTTTGTCAACTTCTAAGTCAAAATAATCATTCTGTACGAAAGTAAACACATGGATTAAAAAACCAGTTAATACCAATAGAAACAAACGGGTAGAACTGTTTTCCCCATTGCAGACAGCCCCGAAAAATGGGGTTAAACCTAAAAACAACAAACCATAGGGTCTAACAAGTTTAGCGTAATCAATTAAACTCCCCATATAATATAAAATAATCACATAATGGTTATTAAGAGCTTTCATTTTTTTATTAAAAAATTCATAGGTTCTTCTGTAATCTTATGAACTCTTCTATATCCTTAACTGTGAGATCCTCTATATCATTCATTATGTCAGCTAACTTGTCTTTTTCATTCCAATCAGCATAGTACCTCTTTTTCCTTTCACTTAAATTAATTTTTATTCCCTTGTTTTCTGCAAGCTCTTTAAGCTGACTTTCAGTTAACTCGTTTAACAATTCTTTTTTTATTGACATCTTGTTTTTCCTCCTTATACACCATTTTATTACTGGTGATCTTGACAATGTCACATTAACTTTTTTTGTATGATTTACAAGCTTTGCGACATTATTAAATCTTCATCCACTTTTTCGTCAGTGGATGGGATGATAGAATGAACTTTTCATTATCCGTAAAGGATATACG
>JARYMC010000088.1 GCA_029907305.1 Candidatus Thermoplasmatota archaeon | reverse complement strand
AAATGAATAAAAAAATATTAGTAGTTAGTATCTTAACCATTTTAATGCTGGTAACAATATCATTTGCAACAGCGGTTACCTCTAACACAAACACAACAAATTCCAAAAAGAAAGAATCACCACTATTCAAAATAAGAACCGAACTAGCAATAGGAGAAAAATTACAAAACCTAAAAGAAACAATAAAAGCAAAATTCTTAGGAGAACGATTATTTTTCCTGCCGTTCCAATGGCTAAGAAATAGAAAAGAACTTTCTGACCTTTTTACTGTGTTATATTCATGTACGCACGATACTAGCTATCCGGTGCCGTGCACTAGCGGCGGTAAGCTTTGCATAACATGTCAGTGTCAACCAAATGTACGGCGTACCCTCGGTTGAGTTAATAACAGCCTTCTGGTTAGCATCATCTAATTAAAAGCAATTAATTCTTTACTTTCTTTTAATTTTCAAGAATCGTAAAACAAAAACTCCGAGATTTATATTTCAAAGAAAAAACGATATAGTTATAATGCGTTTTCTGATTTATATATAGGAAATTACATGTTGGAGGAAAGGTATTTTAATATTATAAAAAATAAAGAGTTGTTGACAACTGTTTTTAGAACGGGTTTGAATATAACGCTGATTCTCTTGGCATTAAACCTAATTGCCATCAACCTTGTTATAGCTGATTCGTCATTCATGATGGTATCAACAATCTATGTACTTCTAGGTGTTATAGTATTTAATATCCCGTTTAGAAAACTATATAACACAATCATAGGAAAAAATAAAGAAAAAAAATCAATCTATAGAATGACTAGTGGGTTGATTCTCATTCTGTTCTCATTTATATTGTTGCTTGTTACAGATATACAGATGTTATGGCTAACTAGCATACCTACACTTTTATCTGGATTAAATCTAACATTACAAGGGGTTAAAATAAAGCGAAAAGAACTACATCTGTTATCTGTTGTATCCTTCATCTATGCTTTGTTTTACATCCTTGTCCAGACAATACCAACATTATGGTATTCGATACAACAGCTCTCACTATTATTTTCAAAGGCAATTGGAATCATGGTCAGCAAACCCCTTTTATTAGGCCCGTCTACCAGTGGATTGTGGATAGTAATCATCTTCTTCATACTATCTTGCTGCATGCCATTTCTATCATATGGGAAGAAAAAATATTTCTTATTTAACGTAATTGGATTAACTGTATGTTGGATAGTTTATCTTATCATCTTAAGTTTTGTTGATTTCAAATCTAAAAGCGATGTTCTAAACTTACACTACCTTCTTTTTATCTTTTGTCTAATACCTACATTTGTTTATCTAGCAAAGATTAGATTCAAAGAAGAACAATTGGATATACTTGGATTTAAAGATATAAAACTGATACATGTAGTAAAAAATGGGGCGGCATGGGCATTGGTTTTATTGTTAATTTCATGCGTTGTTTTAACAGTTTTTCTAGGTGCAAACAGCACAAATAACAACAATGCAAAAAAGAATATTTTATTTTATGGTCACAATATGCTTGGTAGTTGGGATGTACCAGAATATGGAAAATATGGTAGATCAGCCTCAGGGATGTTTGGTCTCTTACCATATTACCTTAACAATTCTGGATACAACACTGGAGTAGTTGTAGGTAACAGAACAGAATTTCTAAACGCAACTCTTCCCATATACGAAAATGTTACTAGATGTGTAAATCTGACTGATTATACGACAATCATAGAATCAAAAACTATAACCAAAGATCTTCTAAACAACTTTGATATCTTTGTAGTCATAAATTTGAATACATCGTTTTCTGAAAATGAATACGAGGTAATATGGGATTTCGTGGAAAAAGGTGGCTCACTTTTGGTCCTTGGTGATCATACTGATATCGGTGGTATGATGAGTCCGTTGAATCAACTATTGAAACCTATTGGTATGAACTATAGGTTTGATGATGCTTTACCAATAGACACGAATTTCAAGTGGATACCATGCTATCATCTTATGCATCATCCAGTAACATACAGGATAGATAGTTTGGATGAAATCGAGATAAGCGTCGGTGCTTCTTTAGATATAAACGCGGGTTCATTTCCAGTGATTCTTGGTAGATACGGTCTTTCTGATGAAGGAGATCGCTTAAACGTTGAGAAGGCATATCTCGGGGATTACGAGTATAACAAAGGTGAACAGATTGGTGACATTATTTTAGTTGCTGGTGCCTATTATGGTAACGGTAAGGTACTGGTCTTTGGTGATACATCTTCGTTTCAAAACTCTGCAATAATCAACTCACTCCCTTTTCTAAACAGTGTTTTTAATTGGCTAGGCAGTCAAAGAACATCAACAATTGAGTATGCACAAACAGGTATTTCTTTGATTTTATTGATAGGAGCATTCGTACTGTATCTACGATTTGGGAAAAGCAAAATACAATTTGTTTTATTCCCCTTAGCACTTTGTATAGCTCTTGTTATATCTGCAGTTGCTATTCCAATGATACTTGGACAAGAAGAAGTGAAAGGCAATATAGTTTATGTAGATGCATCACATGTTGAAAGATTCAGCTTAGACCCATTTGAAGACAACTCGCTTACAGGTACGATGTTGAATCTGATGAGAAACAACTATTTACCATTGCTTCTCAGGGATTTTTCAAAAGATAAAATAAAAAACAGTGTTATTTTGATTTTCAATGCACCTACAAAAACGTTCAGTGGAGATGAAATCGAATTTTTAAAACAATACATTCAAAATGGTGGCCTAGTGATACTTAGCACAGGATACCCAGATAAAGATGCGTCCATGCCATTATTAAGAGAATTTGGATTGGACATAGCTGATATACCATTGGGACCAATACCTTATGTTGAAGAAAACCCTGAGGAATACCAAAAAGAACCAAGGTTTGTAGACAGCTGGCCCATAGTAGGAGACATAGGAGAAGATGAAAATGATACAACCTATCCATTCTACAGCGTTGAAATAGATGACTATGAGTATGTTCTTATGACCTTCACAAGATATGGAGATGGTGGGTTGCTGCTCATAGGCGACAGTGAATTCCTAATGGATAAAAACATCGAATCCTTGGATGATTACTGGCCTGGGAACATACAATTCTTGAAAAACATTTTAGATGAAATGAAAACAAAGGGGGTGCTAAAATGAAAAGGCTACTATGGCTAGGTTTAGTATTTATCTCAGTTAGTTGGCTGTTTTTTATACCTATATTCACAATACCTGATTATACTCTGGGTTTTATCTTCTTAATAATTGGTATAGTCTTCAATATCTTTGCTTTCTGGAAAAATAATTTCGAAAAAATCGATAAGAAATATCTTGTTATCCTGGTACCACTGTTGATATCTATTTTCGTTGTTCCATTTCCATACAATTTAGGACCTATTATTTTGACAGTTGGAACAATTTTATACATTGTCAAGATTTATCTTTTTAAAAACGAGAAAGCAAATTGGGTGTTAACAGGTTTATCATTAAGTGGAGTTATACTAACTGTTCAGACTCTGTTTCTTCCACTTTATTCTATTTTTGCATCACACAACCACAGAGTTGATGTTCTATCACCTATTGTCTCTTCATTTAGTGGTTTATTTGGTTTAAGAACCTCTGTGAATAATGGGATAGTTTTTATTCAAACACTGCAAGAGACTTATCCTTTTACCACTACATGGGAGAAACTAGGGTTATATCCATGGTTTAACATATTGATAGGTGCCTTGGTCTTGTTTTTATTCTTAAAAGGTGTCAAAAAAATTGGGGTATATATTCTTGGGTTTTTGATGTTTAGTGGTATTTATCTTATTTTGAGGTATGTTTTTATTATATTTATTTTTACACAAACAACAGATATAGCACTTTTCTGGGATCCACTTATTACCACTGTTAGTTTTATACCGTTTGCGTTGTTGCTTATGAGATTTGCCTCATTTAAGGATATAGATTTTGACCTCGGTTCTTTCAAAGTTTTTAAATTAAATAAAAAACATGCTCTGGCTATGGTTTTGGTGTTTTTGTTTGTATTTTCATTAGTTGGAGCTTTTGTATTTCAGGATCCTGGAACCACAAAACAGGGTAGAATTTTGATAGACGAGTTGCATAGTGACTGGGAGGATACAACAATAGCACTAGATAAAGAATGGTATGGCATGCTTTCCACCTATAACTATTACTGTTGGGCTGAATGGCTTGATAAATATTACACAGTAGATAGGAATATGAATTATATATTAAGTTCAAGGCTTTTAAGTAATTACGACATCTTGATTCTCAAATGTCCAACTAATAGTTATTCTGATGAAGAAGTAAGAGCAATTATAGATTTCGTTAAGAAAGGTGGAGGTCTTTACATGATAGGTGATCATACAAATGTTTTTGGTATGAACTATTATCTCAACCAGGTTTCAGAAAACTTTGGTATAACTTTTAACACAGATGCAACCTATGAGTTAGGAACAGGGATGCTATCGGTATACAAACCAGATCCTATGTTTCCTCATACTGTTGTACAAAACATGGAAAAGTTTGATTTCTTAACTTCTTGTACTTTGAGTGCACCGATTACATCAGAAAACGTAATAATAGGAAACAGGCTGATGGCTGAACCAGGAACATATTCTACAGAGAATTTCTTCAGAAAATCTATTAACTCACCTGACATGGAGTACGGGTTATTGCTACAAGTAGCTGCATTAAAATATGGTAAAGGAAGGATTCTGGCTTTCACAGATAGTACTTGCTTTTCCAATTTCTGTGTATTTATGGATGGATATAAATCATTCAATCTTGGAGTCATAGAATATCTAAACAGAATCAATACATATTCTTATCTCAACACGGTTTTTGCTGTGATTGCAATCGTTTCTTTGGCTTTAACCTTATATCTTTTAAGAAAGGAGAAGAAAGCCATGATTATCTTTTTGTTTTTATTGATTGGATTACTAGCATTTTCCATTGCATCTACTGCCTTTTCAAATGTTAATAAGCTGAATTATTCGTTACCATCTGCTCATTCAGATTTTACAAAGGTTTGTTTTGACAAAGAGCACTCCGGTGTTATTATTCAACATAGTCCATCATTGAACCTAGGTTCAAATAAATTATATGATACATTTTTTGTATGGACTCAAAGAGTTGGCTGTGTTCCATCCTTGGAAAAGACATTGGATGATGCACTAAAATATGGCGATGTTGTTGTTATAATTAATCCTGTAAAATCATTTGAAAACGATGAAATTGTTGCTGTAAAAAATTATATAAAAAATGGTGGAATGGTTCTTTTAATGGATAGCGCATTAAATACAGATTCAACTGCAAACGAGCTATTAAAAGATTTTAACATAATGCTAAGCTACGAAAAATCTGATTACAGTTTATATAAGTCAAATGATACAAGTAACTTAACAATTGGTAATGTCTCAATGCCATATCTAACAATTAATGGTGGAGATGATATTTTTATCACTGAAAACAATAAAACGTCTATAGCTGTTGTTGAAATGGATAAAGGCAAGATCGTTGTTGTAGTTGATTCCTATACATTTAGTAACAATGTTTTGGGTGGGACCTTTACAGAACCTGATGAATCCTTGAGACAGATATACAATACAGAATATTACATTTTTGAAGAATTACTATTAAAATAATAAGTACGATATAGTTATATAGTATAAATAAGATTAAAATCTTGAGGGAGGTAAAAACAAATGAATAAAAAAATATTAGTAGTTAGTATCTTAACCATTTTAATGCTGGTAACAATATCATTTGCAACAGCGGTT
>JARYMC010000087.1 GCA_029907305.1 Candidatus Thermoplasmatota archaeon | reverse complement strand
GAGAGACATCCATCTCGTTCAGGTATGCAAAAAAACGATATGGATTCTCTCCATAAAAACCTAATTTACGGGCAACACTAGATGGGATATTTAAGAGTATATATCGCGGAAATTAGTTTATATAAAAATTCGTGCTTGATCTATCAAAACCTTGAACCAACTCGATTTTTGTGGAATCCTCAGGTGGCATCCAGCCATGCAGAAGATGTACTATATTAGGTAAAAATTTTTTAATATCTGCTGACAACTGGGTTACAATATGTTTCTCACCAAAATATTTTTTACTGATCTCATATGTTTTTTTCTGCGTGGTATATTCATCTAAAAAACCAAGGGCATGTATGTATTCATGGAGTAAAATGTGGAATATATATGGTTTTAGCAGTTTTTTGTTGGTTTGAATTATTCTTCTCAACGGGGTTTTGTTTAATACAATGATATTAGATGTTACGGGGTGATATGCACCAATAAAACCATCAAAGGAAGCACCTAGTTCTTGTAATCCTAGCATTAAGCCTGCTCTAGATCTCCCCTCATTTCTACGCACAGCTTCTTTCACTGTTTCAAATATTTCAATTATGTCTTGTTTTACATTATCATCTATGTTTCTTTCTTTCATTTAACAAACAAGTAATTCACAATCGTTAATAATTCTTTCTATCTTATCTGACTAACCATACATCAATAAAATTCATTTAATCTCATCAATCATTGGAAGGATTTGTTTATCTTTAAAACCTCTTTGCTGAATGGCACCACTTGGACACGTGCTCACACATGTACCACATCCTTGACACAATCCCTCATTCACTTTTGCATGCATAACCATTTTCTCGTTGATTTCCTCCTGAACCGAATCAATTGCATTATATGGACAAACTTTTATACACATCTTACAACCACTACACAAATCTTCATCAACAAAAGCAACATTTGGCTCAGCTTTGAGTTGTGGTTTAGATAGTATAGTTGCTGCTCTAGCAGCCGCAGCCTGAGCTTGATAGATAGATTCACTGATGAATTTTGGTACATGACAGTTACCTGCAACAAAAACCCCTCTTGTTGAAAAATCAACTGGTCTAAGTTTCACATGTGCTTCTAGGAAGAAACCATCATCATTAACAGGTACTTTTAACATTTTTCCAACCACAGGATTATCTGGATTTGGCTGTAATCCAGTTGAAAGAATCAAATGATCCGTTGGGATTTTTAGGGTCTCTTTTAGCATAGGCTCATAGATTTTTACTGCAAAAATGTTTTTTGTATCGATTTCTGGTTTTTTCTCAGGATCATACTGAAGGAACATAACACTTTTTTCTCGTGCATCCTTGTAAAATTTTTCTTTAAATGCGTATGTCATTAGGTCACGGTATAGTATGAAAACTTCGGCTTTTGGATTCAGTTCTTTTATTTTTATGGCGTTTTTCACTGCTTGCATGCAACAGATTCGACTACAGTATTTTCTTTTATCGTCGCGTGATTCAACACATTGTATCATTACAAAAATTTCACCATCTCTGATATCATTTTTTGTGCTTTCACTCAATATTTTTTCTAATTCGGATTGGGTTAGTACACGTGGGTCTTTGCCATAATGATAAGATTTTGGTTTGTATTCATCTGCACCTATTGCTACAACAACAACGCCATGTGAGAAGTTTATGGCTTCTTTTGGTGTTTTGATCTTAGATTCGTAACTACCAACATATCCTTTTAATGTTTCTAAATAAGAACTCAAATAAACCTTTATTTTGCTGTGTTTTTGGATTTTATCGGTCATTTCATTAAGTATGCGTGGTATATCTATTCCTTCAACTGTGTAATAGACTTTATGTAAGTATCCTCCAAGCATTGGTTCTTTTTCAACTAGTGCTGTTTCATATCCTTGATTGGCCAATGATAATGCAGCTGTCATTCCAGCTATACCACCACCAAGCACCAAAGCTTTTTGTATAACTGGTATCTCTGCTTCCTGTATTGGTTGCAGAAGCCTGGTTTTTGCGACAGTCATAGCTATTAGTTTTTTTGCTTTCTCAGTTGCTTTTGCTGATTGGTCCATGTGAACCCAAGAGCATTGCTCACGAATATTTGTCATTTCTAAAAGATATGGGTTCAACCCGGCGTCTCTGAGGCTTTTTTGGAATAATGGCTCATGTGTCCTTGGTGTACATGCGGCAACTATGATACGGTTAAGGTTGTGTTTTTTGATTGCATCAACAATTTTTTTCTGAGTATCCTCAGAGCATGTGTATATGTTTGCCTCTGCAAAAGCAACGTTCTTTAGAGATTTTGTATGTTTTACTAGTTCTGGTACATCGAGATAACCACCGATGTTTATCCCACAGTGACATATGAAAACACCGATACGTGGTTCTTCATTTGAAACATCTCTTTCTTTTGGGTATTGCTTTTCTTTTACAAGTGTACCTTTTGCATCTTTCAAAAGCGCAGCTGCATTAGCTGCAGCAGCAGATGCTTGCATTACTGATTCAGGTATGGCCTGTGGTTCCAGAAATGAGCCTGCTGCAAAAATACCTGGTTTTAAAAATACTGGGTCATCTGGGTTTGTACGAACAAAACCAAACTCGTTTACATCTAAACCTAATTTGTCGATTAACTCGTTTCTCTTTTCTGCAGCACTACATAAACCAACAGAT
This sequence comes from Candidatus Thermoplasmatota archaeon, assembly GCA_029907305.1. Taxonomy (NCBI): domain Archaea; kingdom Methanobacteriati; phylum Thermoplasmatota; species Thermoplasmatota archaeon. The sequence continues at coordinate 3,185 of JARYMC010000087.1, read as the reverse complement.
AAAACAACTAAATTGAATTTTTCTTCTTTTAATTCACCAGAGTCATCCTCATATTTTATTATCAAATCATTTGTTTTTGGATCCTCAGCTATCTCAGATATGCGTGACCTTATGTATTTAAGCCCATGCTCTTTTTTTGCTCGGTTTATGTATTTGTCAAAATCCTTTCCATATGAGCGGACATCTATGTAGAAAACAGTGGGTTCAATATCTGCTGAGTGTTCTTTTGCTATTATTGCTTCTTTTGCTGTGTACATGCAACACATAGCAGAGCAGTAATCATGGTTTATTGATGCATCACGTGACCCGACACAGTGAACCCATGCAACTTTTTTTGGATGTTTCTGGTCGCTTGGTCTTATTATTTTACCCTGTGTTGGGCCAGATGCTGATAGTACACGTTCAAACTCTATACTAGTCAATACATTTTTGTATTTTTTGTATCCGAACTCTGGTTTTATAACAGGATCAAAAGGTTGTGAACCTGTTGCTATTATTACTGCACCAACGTTGAGTGCTAGTTGTTCTGGTTTGTCATCATGGTTAATTGCACCTGATTTGCATTCTTTCACGCATCGCATGCAATCAACGCAACCACGGTGTTTACCATCGCCTTCTTTATCGATAACGTAAGCATTTGGTATAGCTTGCGGAAAAGGTTTGTAGATTGCCTTGCGTTTGGTGAGACCATATTCAAAAGCATTAGGTAATGATATTGGACAAACAGCTTCGCAGCTACCACAAGAGGTACATTTCTCTATATCTATATATCTAGGTTTTTTCAAAACATTTAATGTAAAATTACCTGGGTTACCTGCTATACTTTGAACTTCAGCGTTTGTATATATCTCTATATTTTCATGTCGAGCGCAATCAACTAGTTTCGGTGAAAGTATACACATCGAACAGTCGTTTGTTGGGAATGTTTTGTCAAGTTGTGCCATTATTCCACCGATTGTTGGTGTTTTCTCTAACACATAGACTTTGAATCCCATGTCTGCCAGGTCCAATGCTGCTTGAACACCGGCTATGCCCCCGCCGACAACTGCAACCGATCCAACAACATCAGTTTTTTTTGTCATAACAACCTACTTTGTTTTTCTTTGATAACCCTGTTTTATCGCAATGTTTTTGATTGCGTTCATCAGCTTCGGTATCTCAACCCCTTGCGGGCATTGGGTTAGGCAGCGATGATGTGAAGAACAGATTTCAACAAATTTATTTGAGAAAACAGGTTCTTTCATTCCTAATAAAACATTTTTTATGACTTTGCGTGGTGAATATAAAGGGTCAAGTTCTCGCTCTGGGCAACCAGCTGTGCAGGTTCCACATGAGAAGCACTCATACAAATCTTTACCTGACTCGTTGTTTGTTATCTTGTACTTGAAGCTCATATCAAGATATTTATTCGTTTTTTTACCAGTAATATCCTCATTTTGTTCCTCAAGCAGTCTTTCGTTTCTTACAGCGTTCATAACACCTTTAACATTAACTTTTTGAGGACATTTTTCTAGGCAGCGATAATGCGCGCTACATATCCAGAAAAACTCGCTTGATAAAACCTCGTCTTTCAAACCAAGCAAAGCTTTTCTTATAATCACACGTGGGTTCCATTCTGGTTTCACGTCCATCTCTGGGCAACGAGCAGTGCAAGAACCGCATGCGAAACATTTCAAGATACCTTCTCCGCCTTCTTCCTTTGCAATTTGGAATTTGAAGTTGTGGTCAAGTTTTCTTGAGTCGATAGCACTCATACTATTTTTCTCCAACCTCAGTGAACTCATCTTCTTTGTAAACAATCATGGGTATCTTTTCTTCTAAATCTCTGCCTGGGGCATATTCGAATTCTTTCTGCGCGTTCTCAGCAACTGGTATAAAAACATCCATGAGTGGTATCTCATTTGGGCATGCCTGTTCGCATAAACCGCATTCAACACAGGATAGGATCATGTGGTTCATACGCCCAAGCTGGAACAACAATGAATCGTTTGGCATTTTAAACAAACCCTTGCTTTCTGCTTTCCGTAAAAACTTGTACGCCTCTGAATCAAAAACAGATGAATCAAACAAACATTCTCTACAGTAACAGATAGGACAAGCCTGTTGGCAGTTATGGCAGTTAACACATTTATCAAAAAACTCAACTAATTTATTGATTCCTTTTATAGAACTTTTTTCTTTCAAAAATTCTTCTCGTTTCTTTGATTTATACTCACGGATTTCTTTTATTACTTTTTCACGGTTTTTATTATCTTTACCTTCATCTAACTTGGTTGATTCGAGAATTTTTTTACCGTTTTCTGTATGTGCCTCGACCAGAATTTCTTTTTCAATATCTGAACCATATAAACCAATTACGATATCAGCGTTTGTTGGAATCGGATCTTTGCAGACACGGCATGCTGATCTAAGATATTTCTCAAATTCATCGTTTTTCTTTTTTATGGATTCAAGTAAAAGCTCTGTTGGTTTTTTCTTACCATGAAAATCAGTGTAAGTGTTAATAGAAAATGTGCCTAGGCAGTCAACGCCTATAATTATGAGGTTATCTAGTTTTGCTTGGTTTAGTTTAACTAGTTCAACAAGAGCACGGATCTGACATGGATGCATAACAATACCGATAGGTTTTGGTGATGCCTGGAACTTTGTCATCTTTGAAACTATTTTTGCTGTAGAAGCTGGAAGTATTGGAGCAAAGATATCAGCATGTAGTTTTTTTGCATCAGAGATTAAAACCGGGAAAGCAACTTTTTTAGATGGTGTTGACTGTTGAACCAACAAAGCATGTATTTTACCTGATTCTAGTAAGTGTTTAAGGAAATCATTTATTGACTCCGTTGGTTTGTTGTCTTTAACTTTTATGATTTTCTGTACCATTTTTGTCCTCCTTTAAATGTTCCAGTGTTTGGCTATCGGATTTGGGCCAAGTTTTTTGATAGCATCAGTCATCTCTCTCATTGTGTCAGCAAATTTCTGCCCTTCTGAGGCTGATATCCATCTAAGCCAGACTCTTTCTTTTTCAAGCCCTAAAGTGTCTAATATGTTGCTTAGTAGAACCATGCGTCTCCTCGCCTTATAGTTGCCATCTATATAATGACAATCTCCAGGATGACATCCTCCTACAAAAACACCATCTGCACCATCTAGCAGAGCACGTAATATGTAAACCGAGTCAACTGAGCCAG
>JARYMC010000086.1:4387-5901 GCA_029907305.1 Candidatus Thermoplasmatota archaeon | reverse complement strand
CAGTTTGGACTCCTATACATCGACTACTAACCATGCGTCATAGGAAGCTCCGCCATTTATGGCGGAGAGGATGTCACTTAATTTTGTTAAAAAAAAGCATGACATATCTATATATCAAGAGTTATTCGGCTGTCCCTGATTATTATCCTGATTTTGCTCCTGACAATAATTATTTTGACTTTGTTCTACTAACTCATCGTTTTGATAGTTGTTTTGTCCATCATCTAAGAAATTTTCTCTAACAGTTATTGTAAGAGATTCTGACCATTCACTTTCTTCTCCGTTAATGTTTTTAGCTTTTACTTTTATTTGATATGTTTTAGGGCATGTTCCAGGATTCCATGTATGGCTTCCTGTGACTCCTATACCTGATTTTATAAATGGTGACCAACCACTATATGTTCCATCACCCCAAGACCAGTTATAGGCTATATATTGGCCGTTACCATTGGTTGTTGTTGTAAAAGTATAGCTGTGACCTTTTACAATCCTGCCGATCACAATACCTCCAGTAGGACCTTTTGGTTTTTGTGGTTTGTTAGGTGGTGGCATACTGTTGCCTAATGGTTCCATTTCGTATCCATTATTATAATTGGTTTCTTCTTCAGTGTTTTCTGTCTCCTCATTAGAATTGCCAGAGTATTCTAGAGGCCATAGGTTATAAATTTTATTTCCAATGATTATGTCTATATCAATGTCTGTTTCACCGGAAGTACTACCTGTTTTATACCAGTTGTATGGTATAGCACGTAAATTAGGAAGATCTAGGGTGACAGTATCCCATTGTAGAAGGAAAACATCTGCATCGAAATCGTTAGAGGATAGTGAAAAACGAATGCCCCTATTATTTGTCGTATTAGTAAATGTAAATATCAAATCTATATAATCTATCTCAGAGCTGTCGATAAATACATAGCTATCGCTTTCTGGGTATCCTCCTAGATGTAGATATCCTGGCCCAGATGTTCCCTCTATGTTAATAATGTCAACAAACGGGAAATATTTTTTGTATCTTTCTATAGAAAGACGCTCTATAGTAAATCCATTTTGGCTTTCAAATACAATTTGGTTATCGTAGTAATCATTTTTCCAAGTTTTTAATGTTATGTCGCCATTTAAACAAAGATATAATGATTTTAAAGATAGAGATGGCGTTGATAGATTAAGTATCTCAAATGTTGCATCTCCATCAAAAATCAATAAATCGTAAGTATGATTATATGTAAGAATGTAATCCCCAGATAAACTTATGAGATCTACGTGGCGAATCTTACCATCATTCAAATCTAAATAAGCATTTCTCAACTCTAATGTTCCTTTAATTGATTCGATCCTGCTATTGGAAAGTGTTTCTGACGAAATTTTTGTGGAAGACCATAAGTATTGTCCGGAGAAGTTAAAAAAGTCCCATTCCAGTGTGTTATTTTGGTAATCTTTTATGCGTACATTTTTGGTTTTTATGGTTCCATTGAGAATCTCTGTTAAAGATTGTGGTTCTGATGAGAGGTATGTGG
>JARYMC010000086.1:0-4289 GCA_029907305.1 Candidatus Thermoplasmatota archaeon | reverse complement strand
GGAAAACCATGAATGTTCTCCAGAGAAGTTAAATAAGTCAAATTCTAAAATGTTGTTTTGGGTATCATTTGCGTATAAATTTTTGATTGTTAAAGTTCCATTGAGGATCTCTGTGTAGTACTGTGGTTCTGATGAGAGGTATGTGGAAAACCATGAATGTTCTCCAGAGAAGTTAAATAAGTCAAATTCTAAAATGTTGTTTTGGGTATCATTTGCGTATAAGTTTTTGATTGTTAAAGTTCCATTGAAAATCTCTATGTAAGATTTAGTGCCTGATGAAAGATTTGTTGAAATATATTCAGCGCCTGAGATGTATATTAGATCACATCTAAACAGAATTTTGTTCACTCTATCTTGATAATATGTTTTTTCCAATGTTGCATTTACATTGCCTTTTAAGTTACTATTCGTTGATGAAATAGATGTATTATCTTTTAAATAATTATTAAGTGTAGACAATGAAGTTGATTTAATTGTATTACTTGAGGATGCAGTGATATTTTTGGATAAGGTTATAGCATCATTTAAAGTTGCCGTGAAATTTCTTAGTTGTTGCTCTGAACAATTTTCTTCTGACGATGATGAAAATTGTTTGATATCTTTAGTGTTATATGATGACTCTAAAGTTATGTCTTTTATCTCTAATTTTCCTCTAGTTGATTCAATTCTGCTATCGAAAAATGATCCTGATGAAATATTTGTGGAAAACCATAGATATTCTCCGGAGAAGTTAAAAAATTTACATGTTAAAGTGTAATTCCATTGATTTTTGCTTTTATAATTTTTTATTGCTAGAGTTCCATTACCTTCTAAACGTCTGTTAGTTAAGTGTGAGGTAGAATTGCTGAATTGGCAATCTGAGTAATTTCCTTCTAATAATAATGAAAATTCATTAATTTGTAGAATTTCATTAGATGAATTTGTACTTAGATTTATTATCTCAAGGGTTCCTAATCCTGTTGCGAACATCTTGCTGTAAGATGAGTTATCTGATAAGATATTATTCTTATAAAAGGACATCTCGCCAGATAATTTAAGTAGGTCGCATCCCAGGGTATTGTTCTGATTATATTTGACATGTAACTTTTCTATTATTACGTCTCCTTCACCTTTTATAGACATGTTACTTGTTGACTTAGCATCTTTGTAATATTCACAACTAATATCCCCATGGGCATTAAATGCTTTCATAGCCAAAAAGTTTTTACCCTGAAAAGAAAAATCATTCAATTCAAAGGATCCATTAACAGCAACAGATAACACAGTTGTTTCTGATGAAGATAACGAAAATACATTAGAGGTTGAAAAATCAAGAGATGAAAACGAACCATTAGCTGTGGATGAGTTATTATCAACTGTTCTGGTTATTGAAAAAACCACATCTTTGGTATGCATATCTAGGCCAAGTTCAGCCTCGGCATTGATCTCAGGAGTTTCAAAATTAAAGTTTACGAAAATTTTTGCATCTTCAGACGAAACCTCAAAATATTTTGCAGAGAAATTACCATTTAAAGAATCATTTACATTTCTCTCACTGGTATTAGTTTCAGAAGTAGTTCTTTCTAAATCAAAAGTAATGTTTTCCGCTTTCAGCTTCAGATTTTTTATATCAAAGTTGATTGTTATTGTTGTATTAGGATCTAATGGGAAGAAATATATTGGGAAAAGCCAATATTCAGCGGTTACGTTACCAAACTCTGCCCCTGCATCGAGATCTAAAAAGAGTGAAGAAGCTGTTGATTTTAGTATATATTTATTTGTCGCATTTTCTTGATTAGTAACCATAAGGGAAAAATCTTTAAGAGTGAACGAGTCGTAGACAGAGAATGATATATCAAAAGTTTCAAGACCCTTAAGAGGAAAACCCCAGGGTGCCAAAACTCCGATTAGTGTTCTGTTTTCCCATGCTACACGACCATGCATACTATTCTCAGGAACAAAACCAACAATGACTGTATTATTAAAAACAGCTTTTACTCTACCAATTTCATCATTATGTGTATTAATATCAATATATCCAGTTCTCCCTATGAGCCATTCAAGGTTTATTTTCTTTGGTATATTTTCTACAGTTATACTCCCATGTTTAACTAATGTAACAGGATTCATTGTCAATTTCCATGTCAGTTCTTTAATAAAAAGCGTGACATTAGAAGGTTTACTATCTGCTCTTGCGATCTCTAAACTCTGACCACGTCCAAATAACTTGGTTTTTTCCTGTTCAAAAATGATTTCTCCAGTTCTAGCCGCTGGTGTGTAATTAACCTGAATAATTTTTTCAGATTTCACCATCCCATTTTCCAAATCAGCTAGAGCGAATATAAGATTCAACTGGCTTTTTCCAACTATGGAACATGGATTCACAGATATTTTATGTGTTGTTTTTTTCATTGGATAAATAAGATGTGGGATAATCTTGTCAGTAACAATACAGGTTTTTGGGATCTCTTCGCCAGCTGGGGATTGATATCCAACTCTGATTCTGTCAATGTCTTGTGTTAAATAAAAAAACTTTGTAATAATTTTTGGGTTATATTCCAAGTATATCTCAAAAAAATCGTATTTGATTTTTTCCATACCTAGAAGACGACGTATTAAAAACGTATTTTTAATACCCAATGCCGGTGGATGTAGATCTAAGGCGGGTCGATGGAAAACCCATACACGTATATCGTTAAAATGGTCACCATTGACATCGATGCTCATTGGAGAAAAAAGTTTCATCCGTGTAACTTTCTCTATTATTTCTGATGATCCATTTTTTTGGTATCTTGTTACCAATTGAAAGATGGGACGCCATTTAGTATTCTTCAGTCTCTGATTGATAAAATCTTTTATTGTATCTCTGATTTTACTAATTGCATTAGCTATTTTTGCTTTAGTAGTTTCTTTAACACCGGTTTTAATATCTTTTATTCTGGATGCAGATGTCACAGTTGAAAAAATAGTTATAACCAGCAGCAATATTAATATGAGAAGAAGGATCTTTCTTGTACTACTTTTATTATGTTTTATAGGAAAATCTAATCTAGTTTTTGAAGTATTAGCTTCCATTAATATTCCTTCATCAAAGCTCCTTGCTTTGTTCTTCTCTCATATAAAGATACTATTATATTAATATATTATTTTTCTTATATATAAACTTATATATAAAATTATCTTCTTTTTCAATAGATAATCTCATAAAATATTTCTAACACCAACTTTCCTTTAAAAAACAGGTTCGTTCAATCCGTAGCTACAACGATTATAAAAAAAAGAAAAAGGTTTTTAGTTTTTTTTGATCCCGCGCGGTTAAAGTTTTCAACATAATTTAACGCATCACAACGCGCGCTCTGCCAAGTAATATCATAAGCCCAGATGGTCCAGGAAGGTTCATACCAAGCTCTCCGATGTTGATGTATAGACCAGTGAAGACTGTTGTTCTTACAAGGTGTAGGCCTAATCTGTCGCCGTATTCAATTCTTGGTGGGAGTAAATTCACGTTAAAATTCCCAGTGTAACCGGCTAAATAGAGGAACCACATTGGCCTTAGCATGATTCCTAGGAATGTCTCATAGTCATAGAATGGAATAATTGACTTTCCCCATCCAACACTTGCTATGCAACTTCTTCCAGGCTCTAATTCAATAAACTCATTCCATAACCAATCTTGACTTATCGGGTCTGCACCATTCGCCACTAACAATTCATTTAATGAGCCAAGTATTGCTTCTACATAAGGTTTTATTGCATCTTTTTCTTCTTGTGTTAATTTCCAGTCATGGAATGGTTTTGTCTCAGTTAAATACTCTTGAAAGGCTGCAACGTGACCCCTAAATGTTTCAAGTTCCTCGTCTGGTACGTCTATTCTTATTGTTAAGTCTTTTATAGTTGGGGACTTTTCTTTATTGTTTACATCTTCTTTTGTAATTTTTACAACGTTTACTGGCTGACTCATCGCAGGTACGGCAGCTAGTGTTAGAAATGCTGCTATTACCAGAACTGATAGAATCGTCTTTCTCATAGCTTTTTTTTCACCTCCTCCGTCTGTCAATTTTAGGGAGTTTAAGAGCCTTGTACTTGATCATTCTTTAAATCTCCCTCTTATTGCAGACAACTATATTATATTGATACCTGACGGCGTACCAATATTATGATTATAGGTATACATGTAGTTATATAAAAATTTTATAGAACAGTCGGCTACATCCCGAAATGAGTCGAAGAATTATCTCTTGAACAATATTTTACTTTGAAATAGATCATAGAACATACAGAAAAATGTTGTCTCAATCGGTGATTTCACA
>JARYMC010000085.1 GCA_029907305.1 Candidatus Thermoplasmatota archaeon | reverse complement strand
GACTAAATAAATGTATTTTTTTTATGTTGAGTCAATATAATTTTTACTTTTCACCTCACTATTATTCGGACAACGCCCAATTTACCATCACATTTTAATATTAGATAATGTATTTTGGTCTCATGATTGAAAAAGACCCTAACATAAAAGCAAGTGAGATTACATCTTTTCTGAAATTACCTGTTTATACACGCGATGGAGTATACATTGGATATGTTAAAAACATCTTCTTGGATATGGATGAGAAGCGCGTAAGCAGCCTACTTGTCACTAACACAAACCCTGCGCTAGTAGATGGTAATGTAGATGTCGCTGTACCATATAGATGGGTTAATGCTGTTTCAGATATAATTATACTATCGTATTTCCCATCTAGAGTAACTGCTCCTAAGAAGAAAAAAGAAACAAAAACAGAGGAAAACCAAAATAAACAGGAGAGCACAGATATTGACGTTGTACAATAAAGAGTTATCGTCATGTAAAAATTATAAATTATAACTTTATTTATAGACTGTTTAAGATAAATGCTATTTCTTTTGTAATTATCTATCAAATTTTACTTTCTTTCAACCAATTTTTCTAGAACCTTGTAGCCTTTTACAGCATCTTTTTTATGCAAAATAAAAGTCAGCTCAGTATTAGTCGATACTATCTCAAAAATGTTTATGTTTTCCCAAGCTAGATTTCTGACAACATTATAAATAACACCTGGTGTGTAAAGATAATTCTTTGAATATGTAAGAGTTAGGCACACTAAATTTGTTTCTAGATTAAGGATTTTTTCTCCTTTTAACAAAGAGAGTAGTTTTTCTCTGTATCTCTCGTTAGTCACTACACTAACTTCATGTCCACCGTGTATGATATTTAGAATATCTCCTTTTTCAAAATCCACGACGTCGTATAAACTTTTTAGTTTTTTAGTAGAGAAGAAGATCTAAGTAGTGCAATGTCGCATACATCTGTTTTTAATATGATTTCTGATGAGTAATCAAAATTTATTTCCTTATGTTTTTCTTTTATAGTATCAGTGTATCGTCTTAATGCCATTACTATTGCGTGTGTTTTTACTTTTTTGCCGAGTTCTTCTTCTATCTCCGGTTTTAGCTGTTCTGCCAGAGATCCATATGAGACTATTCCTTTGCTCATTGGTTCTTGTATGAATATCTTGTCGTCTACTAATTTTTGTACGATGTGGCTTATTGTTACCATAACAAAAACCCTCTATTTTGTGACTATACTCACATAATGTATTTATATAACTTTTTGTTATAAATTAATATGATAACATGTTAAGGACGGACAATGAAGTAAAACCACGAGATCTGTATCTGGATTTATGTTTAGAAAGTATGTTTGTATTCCTAATAGATAATATGGCGTATAAATAATAAATATATTATATAAGGCAATGATATGATAAACTCCTTAGATAAAATGGTTCAGACGCCCGAAATGTATATAAAAAGGAAATCCTTTTATATAAGGAAAGTTATATATAATTCTTTAATTAAATCAAATATATATAAAAAATGTAAGAAATGTACAACAATATTTAAATAGGGGTAAAAGTAAATAATATAATGAAAATATAAAAAAATCGAATGGTGATTGAAAAATGATGAAGAATCTAAGAAAATTCAAAGCAAGTCTTGTTGCAGGAATCATACTTGCTAGTATTTTTGTTTTACTTGCTAGCAGTTTTTCTGTTAGTGCAGAAAGTGCTGGTAGTGGACGTGGTACTATTCTCAAACGTGGTACTATTCTCAAAATAGAGCGAACAGATCATAATAATGGAACACTGAGCCCAGGTAAGCCAGTATCATTTACTTTTGATGTAACATATAGTTTAGTTCCTATTATTCCTGGTACTAAACCTGTATTATATATACCGCCAACTACCGTACATCTAGAAGTATCTGGAAATGATTATGATTGGATTACAGCTGTTCTTGATCGTAGTACTTTGCAGATGGAACCTGATAAACCTCAAAAAGTTACTTTAACTGTGAGTGTAACTCCCGAGGCGCCATATGTCAAGGAACACGAACTAAGGATTATTGCTAAAGCAGACAAAAAACTTACATGGTCAGAATCAATGTGTGATATCTTTGTTACTGTTACCCCTGACTTTCTATACTTCGTCGGTGCTTATACTGAATCAAACTATGCTCAGATTAGCCCACCCGGCTCATATAAATTCCCTATAACCCTTGTCAATGATGCTACTTATGAAGTTAAATTCTATTTTGAAACAAACAACGTCCCTAATGGCTGGGCTATTACGCCGCCTAATTCCGTGCCTGTTCTTCCTAAAGGCGAAAGAAAAGTGTATTTGACTGTTACTCCACCTTATGAATTTGGGCATCATGACGAAACTATAGGTTTTACTGTAGATGTATACGCTGAGCCATTTCCTGCACCAAGTGGTTATATGTATGAATTAACAAAGGTAGACACTTTAAATTTCCAGATGAAAAACCTTGGTTTTTCGATGGTACTTAGCGGTACTGCTCTTTCTGCTCTCCTATTCGGCATAATCGCTGTTATAGTGTTAGTCATAATAATTTTATTCCTTCGCAAATCAAAAAAGGAAAAAACAGTAGAAAAAAAAAAGTGAAGAAAAAGCTGATAGATATTCCTAAAGACGCCTTTAGACTTCCAGTTAACTCGATTGCTAAGTTTGTAAGTATTTTCAAGAAACCAGCAAAAAATATTAAAACACATAGAGAAACTGAACAGGAGATACCTGTAGAGGAAGAAAAAAGGAAACTAATTAACCGAGAAGCAGAAATAGAACAAAGCAAAAGGGAGAAAACTTTTCTTAAAATAAAACGTGAACAGGAAAAACAGAAGAAAAAATTAAAGTTTTAAAACAAACTTTTTTTTGTCTAATAAATCAGGGAGCAAATGATATATTTGTCATACCATAGACCATAATCGCGATGCCTATGCTAAATAATATAACCCAGGCTGTTGCGTTCCATCTCACAATTTTAGCACCATCAAGCGATCCTAATGGTAGCAGATTGAATGTAGCCAGGAAAGCATTAATTAAGCAAATGAAGCCAATAACTTGGCCTATTATTGATTCAAAGAAGACAAAATATAATATTAATGTTACCAATGCTACTACCATGTTGGCGAGAGGCCCAGCAGTTGCTATCCGTCCTGTTTCAAAACTTCTTGAATCACCTCTGAACATTACCGCACCTGGTGCTGCAAACACAAAGCCTGTAAAAAATGCTAATAACAATGCTAATAATAAACCAAGGGGGTACATTCTATACTCTGACCATAAACCATATTTTTGTGCCATAAACTTATGTGATAGCTCATGGAAAAAAAACGCTGTTAAAACAGCTAAAAGTGATATAGGTAAGAAAGAAATCAAAGAATTAATGTCAATACCATAAAACAGGTTGTTATTTGTGAAAGCAAAAGAAAACGCTATTGTTAGAACAACAATTGAGATTAAAAGATGCACAATTTCTGTCCTACTGAATCGCCCAGGTTTATCCGCCTCGATTACACCTTTTGGGAAATACATGTACTCCCTAGGTGGAATATCATGAAATGATCTGTAGATTTTTTTTCCATCAGACATATACTCAATCTCTAATCAACAAATCATAGTAAATAATTTTTTTTAAACAAGATTAACCTGATAGCCCGATGCTTAATATCAATGGTACTGCTATGAAAGTCCCGATCATGCTACCGAGATTCGCTAGAGCTACTAGCATAAGCAACCTTATAACCTTATTTCTCCAGAAATCTCTGAGCCCCTCGATTTTACTTATCTCCTGAAAATCCTTGATCCTGGGTGGTCTCAGTTTTGCTTCTACAAGCCCTGCAAACCATCCTGGTGCAAAGAAAGGCTCAAGTGATGTGAAAGTTGCTGCTAAGAAAGCGGTTGCTATAGATAGTGGATGACCCATTGCTATTGCTGCTCCAAGCGCCGAGAGAGCACCATGTATGAGAAACCACAATAGGAAGATGTTACCAATTTGGTTAAAGGCATTAGGCCCACGTGTTATTATAAGCCATATTATTATCCCAAAAAATATTGTTGGTATAGCTACTGCAATTACCTTACTTAAGCTTATAAGTTTTTTAGGGACAGTCTCAAGGTTTTTTAAATCAACTTTTAGCTCCTTTTTTTCTAAACATTCTTTGATGCCGTTTAAATGGCCTGCGCCTACAACAGCAACAACCTTACCATTCTTACTTTCATCAAGTATTTTTTTAGCTATGTACTCGTCCCGCTCATGTATAAGAACATCAGCAACGCCAGGTGCTATCTCCCCAAACTCTTTCATCATAGCAGAGATAACATCTTCTTTCATCAGCTCCTTTAAATCTATATCTTCAAGTTCTTCTTCGTCATACCCAACAAGAGCCTTCATGAACTCCCAAGCAAGCCTAGTCTTCTCCCTGAAACCCATCTTCCTCCAAGCCCTCTTGAGTGTAACAGAGATATCCCTGTCTATGAGCGCTACCCTCAGGTTTTTCTTCTTTGCTTCATCAATAGCAGCAATCATCTCAGAACCAGGTTCTACACCATATTCTTTACCAAGTCTACGCTGTATAGAAGCCAAAAATGTTTGAGCCAGAACAATGTAGGCTCTGTTCTCTCTGATAAGAGCGGTAACAGGTGTATTCTCCCATTTATCTTTGTTAACTAGAGTATCATATCTTTTCTCACAAAGCTCAACAGCAACAACATCAGGTTTGTATTCCTCAATTACACTCCTAACCTCATTGACACTATCCTTAGAAACATGTGCTGTGCCAACAAGTACAATGTTATCGCCTATTTTAACCTGCAAATTAATGTCTCCTCTTAGATTAGGTAAACAACACTCGGTTATTTAAAAAAACTGTTTTTATAACTCAGCCTCAAAATCTTCTATTTGAAGGTTGAACTCATCAAAGTTTTTGATCTTACCCTGTTCTTTCATCACCGCTCTTGTTAAAAGCCAATAAACAAGAGCAAGTGCACGTCTACCCTTATTATTAGTTGGTATAACTAAATCAAGGTATTTTGTCTCATTATTAGTATCACAAAGCCCTACTATAGGTATACCAAGGTTTCTAGCCTCATGTAAAGCCTGCGCATCAGTTAATGGGTCAGTAACAAACAACAAATCCGGCTCAAAAAAACCCTGTGCATTCGGGTTGGTTAAAGTACCTGGTCTAAAACGCCCGTCAAGCACTCTCATACCTGTGTTCTCAGCAAATTTTTTAATAGGTTTCTGCCCATATTGACGTACAGATACAACCAGGATCTTAGAGGGATCAAATTTAGCGAGAAACTTAGAAACCATCTTTATCCTCTGATCAGTTTTCTTAACATCAATAATATACAATCCGTCGTTTCTAACTTTATAAATAAAATCTTTTATATCAGCTGTTTTCTGCCTAGTCCCAATATGTACACCAGAGGTCATGTAGGTTTCCTCAGAAATCATCATATCAGAGTTTTGATCAGCAGTATCTATCTCCTTTTTTTGTTCATCTTCACTCATAAAATTTTTCCTCTTTTAATTATTCTTGGTAGTAGGATGACTAGGATGCTTAACTGTTATGGGTATAACACCCTCTTTGAACTCCAACATGGCTATTTCAATAGGCTCCATGAACTCCTTTGGTATTTTAATCAACGATGGGGCACCCATCGATATCTGTAAAGCCCGGGCGCCTATGATACGTGCTTTTTCAAACCTAGTGTATTTCAAATTTAATCCTCCATATAATATAAGGTATAGGTAAGAACACCAAATATGCGGAATATTTAAAAAGATTGCCCTATAAAAAGGGCGATGAAAAAAGGCTATTTCTCCAGGGTGTCAATTAAATCAGTTGAACGTGCACCTGTGAACTCTTCAAGAGCCAACTGCATGTCAAGTGTTATATCCCGCAAAAGCTTGTCAATGTTGTTGCTTTTAAACTCTTTTACACCATCGATATCTGAATATATCCTCCCAAAATACCCCTCTTCATCCTTGTGTATTTCTATATTATAAAGGGTTTCTTCCATCAGTTCTTACCCCCTCTCATGTTTAATACAGCGCAGATATATAAAAATTTTTTGGAAAAATCAGTGTTGCCCGCAAATTCATTCTTTCTCCTTATTTAGTGCATGCAATTCCATAATACAAATCTGCATAAAACCTCCA
>JARYMC010000084.1 GCA_029907305.1 Candidatus Thermoplasmatota archaeon | reverse complement strand
ACCTCGTATTCTATATAATCACTATGTATGAGTAATAGTTTCATTAAATCAATCCTGTAAAACAAATTAACATTATTAAAATTAATGATTCTTATAAGAAGATTAATGGGGGAGGCGGCGGAGGTGTAAAACACCGCATTAGTAAAAAATCTTTGAAATTACTTGCAATCCCATCTCTCCGCCTAATTTAAGAAATATAATAAATGATATAAGAATATTTCGGAAAAAATCCTAGAAAATTTTTCTCCTTAAACAATAGATAAGGATTCTTGGATCTTTGGGGGTTACGTATATTTTTGTTAAATGCGCTATATTTGTTTTTTGTATGAATCTGCAGTAAGAAGTTTATCAACTTCTGATTTATCTTTTATCTCCAACTCAACGAGCCAACCCTCATCATAGGGGCTTTTATTTATAGTCTCAGGTGAATCCTCTAGTTTTTTGTTAACATTAACAACCTTTCCACTAACAGGTGAATAAACCTCTGATACAGATTTCACAGATTCTACTACGCAGAGTTCATCGCCTTTGTTAACTATTTTACCAACTGGTGGTAACTCAACAAAAACGATATCTGTGAGCTGAGACTGGGCATGATCAGTTATACCAACAGTTGCCCTGTTGTCCTTTAGTTTCAACCATTCATGCGTCTTTGTATACCTTAAATCGTCTCTTACTTCATCTACCATAATCTATCAAACCCCAATAATTTACTATGGGTTATAAACATTTTCTAAATTTTTTTGAGCCCAGTCTTTTGGTACAAAAGGTGGTTTCACAACCCTAGCCTTCAAAGGTTTATCTCTAACAACGATATCCAGAATGTTTCCCTCTGACCTTAGGTCATAGCGGACATAACCCATTGCTATACCAACATTGAGACATGGTGAAAGTGTTCCGCTTGTAACTATGCCAACTTTTTCTCCGTCTTTTTGGATTATACAACCATGCCGTGGTATGCCTTTGTCGATACACAATAAACAAGTAAGTCTATCGTAGTTTCCTTGTTCTTTTTGTTTCAATAAAGCCTGTTTACCTATGAAATCATGATCCCAGTTTATAGTCCAACCAAGGGTAGCCTCCAGAGGTGTTTTTCCTCCTTGAAACTCATTACCAGCAAGCATGAAGCATTTCTCCAGTCTCAGCGTGTCCCTTGCACCAAGGCCTATGGGTTTTATACCAAATTCTTTACCTGCTTCAAGTATTTTATTAAAAACAACCTCTGCTTTTTTTGTTGGAGTAATCTGCAACTCAAAACCTAGTTCTCCGGTATAACCTGTGTGAGATATGATGCAGTCAACACCTGCGATTTTATCATATTGACATCCAAAAAATTTCACCGAATTAAGATCTGTATCAGTGAGTTTCTGCAGTGTATCTCTTGATTTTGGTCCCTGAATCGCGAGTATAACAAAATCCCTTGATACATCCTCTGCCTTTGCATCTAGTTTGTATTTTTTTGCTTGTTCATTCAACCATTTGGTTACGATAGCGTTCATACCAGCGTTTGGAATCATCATGTATCTGTCTCCAAGGTTCATAAAAATAGTGTCATCGATGATTGTCCCGTCCTCTTTCAGTATCTCTGTGTATTGGCTCTGTTTTTCCCCGATTTTTGTTGCATCTGTTACTGTAGTGAGGCTCAATAATTTCGTTGCGTCTTTTCCGGTGATCCATACGTTACTCATGTGTGAGACGTCAAAAAGACCTACTGCTCTTCTTACAGTTAGATGTTCTTCTCTTATTGACGAATATTGTAGGGGCATTTCGTAGCCAGCAAACTCTGTAAATTTGGCTCCAAGTTTTTCTTGAATTTTATATAACGGTGATTTTAATGGCATAACTATTGACTCTATCAGGGTGTATATTATGAGTATAGTTTAAGATTTCGCAATTTCGCATAAAAATAAATTTTATAGAGTAATAGGATATTTGTTCTATAAATTTTATATATAAGAATAAATAGTGTTGGTATGCCGTCGATGCCAACAAAAAAAAGGGGTACACCTCCTTGTTTTAGAAACAGGCGGAGGAGGCAGTAGAAAGAAATGAAAAAGATATCAATTATAGCAATTTTGATGATAATAGGACTATTAGTTGCGACAGTAGTCACTGCATTACCCGGATCTCGCGTATCTCATGAGAATAGCGCCGATTTGCAATTAATACCATCTGATGACTCTCGTCCACTTGATTTAACCTATTCGATCAGTGGACATGTATATATTAAAAAGATAGGTATACCAATAAACTTGGCAAGAGTAAAATGGTTACAAGGTGGGATAACAGTTTGGACTTTACCTGGACCTGAAGGATCAGGATCTTATTCCATAGATTTAGGTACAACATGTCCGGGAGACACCGCTCTAAAGGCATCAAAAATCTTTTATTACCCACAAATAAAAAATGCGGAATACATAGGTCACGGTAGGTACTATGCTGATTTTTATCTCCAGCCTTTCTTTTCTTGATTAACTAAACAAAATCTTTTTTCTTTTTGCTTTTATATTGTTTTTAGTTTTTATTACAAAAATTTTGACTTTAATTGCAGAACCGATTTCGACAAAACATTTATCAAACATATCTCATAACATAAAACGATGAAACAAACGGAAATAGAAGGTGTTTTTAAAAAAGAAAACTATCTATTCACAGAAAACCCTACTTCATGCAGAGGCATAAAGGTATACAACGAACAATTAATTTCTTATCAAGATAAAGAGTTTCGCTCATGGAATCCGTATAGAAGCAAACTAGCTGCTGCGATTTTAAAGGGGTTAAAAAACATAAAAATAAAATCTGATTCTAAGGTATTGTATCTGGGTGCTGCAACAGGTACGACTGTTAGTCATATTTCTGATATCTTAAAAAATGGTGTTGTATTTGCTGTTGAGAGCTCACCGATTGCATTAAAAAAATTGTTGATGGTTAGTGAAAAAAGAAAAAATATTGTTCCTATTCTCTCTGATGCTAATCATCCGGAGCAGTACAGTACGGTTGTATCTTCTGTTGATCTTGTTTATCAGGATATTTCACAGAGGAATCAGGCGGAGATTTTCATAAAAAATCTAAAAAAATATTTAAAAAAGGAAGGGCAGGGTATTATGATGGTTAAGGCGCGTAGCATAGATGTTTCCTCTAAACCAAAAGAAATCTATAACGCTGTGATTAGTCAATTAAAAAAACATGGTTTTAATGTTATAGAAATAATTGATTTATCACCATATGAAAGGGATCATGCCGCGATTTTAGTAACACCATAAAAATTTTAGATTGCTATGTTTATTTCTTTTAGCATTTTGTTTATGATGTATTTTGGTGCCTCTATCAGCATGTCTTTGTATGGGGAATTTGGTATTGTGTCTGATTTGCTTAGTCCTGTGGCTTTGTTTACGTGTTTTTTGATTTCATTTATGTAGAATTGTTTGATTTTTGATGAGTTCTCAGCTAGTTTTTCCTTCAGAGAATTAATTTCTAATGAGTTATTATCCACCGTATCTTTATCCAGTCTGTTTAGAAGTGGTACTATTACGCTATCTAGGATTTCCCCGTTTTCAAGGTCTACAAGGTCATCAGCTAGTTGGTATGCCAGTCCGATTTCTCTACCATATTCTTCTAGCGTTGTTAATATCTGGCCGTTTGCATTTGCCTCTATAGCACCTGCTTTGCATGCTGATGAGTAAAGAGATGCTGTTTTCATGTTTATAATTTTGTAGTATTCATTGAAAATTTTGGATTTTGTTATTTCTTTTGAACCATTGTTTTGTATATCTTTTTTGTTGAAATTTATTTCTTTTAATTCGCCGTTTAGTATTTCATTCCATGTGTCAGTATATAGTTTTGCTATCTTTTCTCCGTGTCGTAAGGCTATGTCTAGGCCTATTGCAAGCATTTTATGGCCAAGTAACATAGCACTTGGTATGCCTTCTTTTATGTATAGGGCGGGTTTTCCTCTTCGTTCTTTATCGTTGTCGATTATATCATCGTGTACCAATGATGCGGTGTGTGCAAGTTCTATGACTACAGCACCCTCTAAAGCTCTTTGGTATTGATATGGTGTTTCTTTTCCACCGGTGCATACCTTGAATGCTAGGTGTGCTAGTAGTGGGCGTAAACGTTTTCCTGATTCTAAAATTGAGATTATTTTTTTATCTTGTATTGTTGTTTCTATTTTTTTTTCTAAATCCAATTGTGTGTTTTCGAAGAAATCATTTAAAGTTTGTTTTTTGTTTGTCATTGATTCCCCTAATTTTTTAGACGATTTATTTTAATTTTATATTACATATAATATATTTATATTTTGTTGTATATAAATTATCTGAAATTATCTGCTATTTTTCGCCTCCCAAATTTATTAACAGATGTTGAACCATATGTAGGCTTGTTCTTAAAGTTTTTGGACCAAACATCCTATTTCGTGGATATCTAGAACCATGGGTGTATCTCAGATTGGTTTTTTTAAGAGGGAAGATGAAAACAGCATAACTACCTCAAATATTTTACTTATCACTCTCTTATGAAATCTGATGATATTATCTCTAGGTATACAATCTTGATAGAGACAAAAGCATATTTATTCCACTTTATCAAATTTATGTTACCAGGATAACAAAATCCGGGTGTTTTTGTTATTTATCGCACCATGTGGCAATGGGTGTTAATTTTGTAGACACCGAGCAACTATATATATCTCAGAACTGCTTTTACGTGATGCTGGGGGCGAAAACTGTTTAACCATCTTAAATTTTTTATTGATCTTTGAAATGAAATTATGTAAATCCTCACCCTCAAAAACTTTGCAGACAAAGTTTCCACCTGGTTTAAGCAGCATAGTTGCTAATTTAAGGGAGTGTTCACATAGATAAACACTCCTTGCTTGGTCAACAGAGTAGTTGCCAGATATATCTGGGGACATATCAGATAAGATGACGTCTGCTTTTTTTCCACCAGCAATGTTTTTTAGTTCCTCTAAAGTTGATTCCGCTGTTAAATCACCCTGTAAAAATGTTATGCCATCAATTGGTTTTATGTAATCTAAATCTATGCCTATTACTTTTCCTTGGTCGCCGACGAGTTCTTTTGCAACCTGACTCCAACCACCTGGTGCTGCGCCGAGGTCTATAACAAAATCACCTTTTTTGATAATGTTAAATTTATCCTGTATCTGTTTAAGTTTAAAAGCAGAACGCGCCCTATAACCAACTCTTTTGGCTTCTTTGTAGTAATGCTCCTTTTTTTTCTCTGAGTACCAGCGAGTCATAAAAAAAATTTATAGTATTATGTCTATGTCTAAACGCTCAGCAAGTTCTTTGTATCTGTTTCTGATTGTGACTTCTGTGACACCAGCGACATCAGCTACTTCACGCTGTGTTCTACGCTCACCGCATAGGATTGATGCTATATAGATTGAGGCTGCTGCTACACCTGTTGGTCCACGACCACTAGTTAGTTCTTTGTCCGCAGCATCCTTTAGTATCTCTATCGCCTTGGATTGTACGTCTCCGCTTAGTTTCAGTTCACTGCAAAACCTTGAGATATAGTCCTGTGGTGATGTCGGCATGAGTTTCAGACCTAGTTCACGTGCAATAAACCTATATGTTCTACCTATCTCCTTTCTTGAGACTCGTGAGGAACCTGCGATTTCATCTAGTGTTCTTGGGACATTACATTGACGGCATGCAGCATACAATGCTGCTGCTGAGACGCCTTCTATGCTCCTGCCACGTATAAGGTTCTTTAGAACCGCTTTTCTATAAATCATAGCAGCTGTTTCCCTAACATTTCTTGGAAGACCCATACCAGATGCCATACGGTCTAGTTCTGATAACGCAAAAGCTAGGTTCCGTTCTGTTGCATCGCTAACCCTTATTCTCCTCTGCCATTTCCTCAGTCTGTATAGTTGTGCTCTGTTTCTTGTTGGAATTGATTTACCATAGGAGTCACGGTTCTTCCAACCAATCATCGTACTAAGACCCTTGTCATGGATGGTGTATGTCATTGGTGCGCCGACTCGCGCTCTTTTTTCACGTTGATCAGAGTCAAATGCACGCCACTCAGGTCCCTGATCAATAAAGTCTTCATCTATAACAAGCCCGCAGTCTTCACAAACAAGTTCTGCTCGAGAATAATCCTTTGTGAGATGTGTGCTACCACATTCAGGACATTGGGTGATTTCTTCGATGCTTGGTTTATCTTTTTTCTTTTTTGATTGAGCGGGAATCATAAATTTTGCCCCCATAAATTTTTTAAACTTTTCGATATGCTTTTAAACGACATAATAGAACTTATATATAAATATTTCTACCATCTCAGTGCTTCGGAAAGTAGAAATTTATACTATTTTTTACTCTGCAACAACTCAACCTCATAAGACCAACAAACATGATCCCTT
>JARYMC010000083.1 GCA_029907305.1 Candidatus Thermoplasmatota archaeon | reverse complement strand
CGTACAAAAATATTTCTAGCTTCTAATAATTCCTCTATATATGGTAGCATCCCCTCCATATTTTATTCACCAAAAAACATGGATGGATGCTACCATTACTTAAATCTTAAGTTAACAAGCACATAGGAAAAACAAGGATTGTTTTTTTTGTATGTGGAAAACATCTAAATATTCAATACCTATACCTATTTCAAAGGGTGTAATGTAAATGAAGGAGATAGATTCTCTTATTAAGAAGGCTTTAAAATACAAACAGAGTGGATTCTCTGATTATGAGATAGCTGAGGAGTTAAATGTATCAAAAGAAACAGCATCTTGGCTTTTAAATAAAGGCAAACAGAAAAAACCTGAGGGTGATCTAAAAGTTGGTTGGCATTCTATAGGGGTCTACGCCTCCAGAATAGGTTGTATCTCTGATGCATTATGCGATGTTTTATTGGAGGAATGCGAAAACAGGAAGCTGGATATTGATACAGTTGTTGGAATAGCGATAAATGGTATACCATACGCAACCTTTGTTGCTGATAACCTAGGCTTGGAGCTCGCGGTTTTAAGACCACGTCACGATAAAGCAGGTGCTTTTTCATCTAACTACGCATCAGTAACCGGTAAAACAGTTGTCCTAGTTGACGATGTAGTAGGAACAGGCGAAACATTCAAAAGCGCCATAAAAGCTGTGAATGCTGAGAAAGGAAAACCTGTTTTATGCCTAGCTGTTTTAAACAAACGATCACAGAATGATATAAATGGTGTACCGCTTCGTGCGCTGATAAGAGCAAGAGTAATTTAAACATCTAAGTTTACCGGTGAATATTAGTTATGCATTGGGCGGATGTTTTAGCAGATGAGTTACTAAAAGAAAACAAGAAACACGTTTTAGCCACTGGCATAACACCATCTGGTCCAATACATATAGGTAATATGCGTGAGATTCTTACCACAGATGCAGTTTATAGATGTGTCTTAGAAAAAGGTGGCGATGCAGAACTAATCTACATCGCTGATGATTACGACCCGCTAAGAAAGGTTTACCCGTATCTACCACAATCTTATGCTGAACACGTAGGTAAACCTATCTGTGAGATACCATGCCCATGTAGCAAACATAAGAGCTACGCTGACCATTTTCTGACATCTTTCCTAAACTCTCTGAAAGAAGTAGGTGTCAAACCCTCGGTTTATCGCGCAAGTGAAATGTACAAAAAAGGGCTTTATAACGAGTCCATCCAAATAGCTCTAGAGAACACAAAAAAGATAAAAGATATACTCGAGAAGATCTCCAATAGAAAAATACCAAAAGAATGGCTACCATTCAATGTTAAATGCGAAAACTGCGGCCGCATATCCACAACAAAACCAACCCTATACGAATACCCAATAATAGAATACACATGTGAATGCAAATACAGCGGCGAAGCTGACGTAAGAAAAGGCGGCATAGGTAAACTACCCTGGAGGGTTGACTGGCCTGCACGATGGAAAATGCTCAACGTAACATTTGAGCCATGCGGAAAAGACCTCGCAACTGTTGGAGGAGCAAGAGAAACCGGTGCAAAAATAGTCGAAGAAGTTTATGGCTACCCACATCCTGCTTTGCTCGTATACGAGTTTATAATGCTAAAGGGACAGGGTGCAATGCATAGCTCCAGAGGCACTGCACTCAGCGCTGAAGAAATGCTAAAGATGACACCACCAGAGGTTCTAAGATTCCTGATCGTTAAAAACCAGCCAAACAAACATATTGTTTTTGATCCAGGTCTCGGCATACTTGACCTAGTCGATGAATACGATAGAGAGGAACGAGTTTATTTCGCTAAAGAAAAAGAAATAAAAGGTATGAAAGACCTAAAAAAAACATATGAACTTTCTCAACCACACAGCATACCAAAAACAGCACCATTCCAGTTACCATACAAGCATCTGGTCACACTTATACAAATAGGAAAAAACTGGGAAAACACAAAAAAAATACTAATAAGAACAGGGCAGATACCAAAGGATTTAAAGAAAGAAGACGCAGAACATATAAAACAGAGAATAGAGCATGTACAATACTGGCTAGAAAAATTTGCTCCTGACAACATAAAATTCGAGGTGAAAGAAAAATTACCAAAAATAACGCTATCAAAAGAACAAAACATTTTTCTATCAAAATTAAAAGAAGAGATAAAAGACTTAAAATGGGAGCCAGAGGAGATACACAAAAAAATCTATGAGATATCAGAGGAAAACAAAATCCAAATCAAAACCGCTTTCCAAGCAATATATCAGATAATACTAGGCCAAGAACAGGGACCTAGGGCGGGTTACTTTTTATCAAACCTAGATAAAAAATTTGTTTTAGACAGGATAACAGAAGCGATTAAATAGACCAACTATTTTTAACAAAATCAACTTATGAAAATTTATCTAGAAACATACGGTTGCACAGCAAACAAAAGCGATGAAAGCCTAATCCTAGGTGTTTTAAAAAAAGAACACCATGAAATCGTCAACAACATAAAAGAAGCAGATGTCCTCATTTTACTAACCTGCACTGTTATTGGGACAACAGAACAACGTATGCTCTCCAGACTAAGGGTTTTTAAGAAAACAAACAAAAAGATAGTTGTCGCAGGATGTATGCCCTCTGTACAACCAGATTTAGTAAAATCAATTGCACCAGATGCCCTGTTGTTAACACCACAAAATGTGCATCATATAAAGGATATAATAACAAATAAAAAAACTGATTTACAAAAATTAGATAAAAACCAAACACAAAAATATTTTACTGATGTGATAGCACCAATCTCTATAGCCGAAGGTTGTTTACTCTCATGCTCATATTGCATCACACATTTCGCAAGAGGAAAACTTAAAAGTTATCCATTAGAATCGATTCTATTAGATGTGCATTCAGCACTAAATCAAGGTTGCAGAGAAATTCAGCTAACAGCACAAGACACAGCATCCTATGGTTTTGATATAAATTCAAACCTTGGCGTACTACTGCAGGAGACATGTAAAATAAACGGTGATTTCAGAGTAAGAGTTGGTATGATGAACCCTTCTGAGGCGCAGAAGATCCTCCCAGAAATACTATCAGCCTATGATAATCAGAAAATCTACAAATTTGTTCATCTACCTGTTCAGTCTGGTGACGATGACATCCTAAAAAAAATGAATAGGGGGTACACGGTGAATCAATTCGTTGATATATTAACCTGTTTCCGAGAAAAATACCCTGATATAACAGTTTCAACAGATGTCATAGTTGGTTTCCCAACTGAAACAGACGAGCAGTTCAAAAAAACCGTTCAATTAATAGAAAAAGTAAGACCTGATATTGTTAATATAACGAGGTTTTCTGCTCGCCCACTAACAAAAGCAAAAAACATGAAAGGACGTATACCAACAGAAAAAGTAAAACAACGCTCGAAATTTTTAACAGATTTATGCAAGAAAATATCAAATGAAAAAAACAGAGAACACATAGGAAAAACCTATAATGTTCTTGTTACCGAAAGAGGTAAAAACCAAACCTTTACAGGTAGAACTGATAACTACAAACAAGTAGTATTAAAGGAAAAAGTTGGAATAGGGGATTTCGTTAAAGTAAAAATCATTGATTCAGCTGGCACATATCTTTTAGGAAAACTTATATAGAATGCAGATAATGGCGTACAAGTGGTTTGAGGATGATTAGGATAGCAATCAACGGTTTCGGTAGAATAGGAAGAAATGTTTTAAGAGCAGCATTACAACATTCTCAGTATGGCAAAAAATTCGAGGTCGTCGCCGTTAATGATCTCAGCAACACAGAGATACTAGCCCATCTTTTGAAATATGATTCAATCTACGGTAAATTCGATGGTGATGTTGTAGCTAAAAACAATGGAATAGAAGTAAACGGTAACTTCATTGGTTTTTTTTCTGAGATAAACCCGTCTAAATTACCATGGAAAAAATTAAACATAGACGTGGCTATAGAATCCACTGGTGTATTCCGCAGTAGAGAAGGTGCATCAAAACACCTCGAAGCAGGTGCAAAAAAAGTTGTTATATCAGCACCTGGCAAAGAACCAGATGCAACCATTGTTTTGGGCGTAAATGAAAAAACATACAACGCGCAGAAACACAATATTATCTCGATGGCATCATGCACAACCAATAGCCTTGCCCCACCAGTGAAGGTTTTACATGAAGTGTTTGGTATCGAGCAGGGTTTTATGACAACAGTCCACTCATATACTAGCGATCAGCGTATCTTGGATTTCCCACACAAGGATCTAAGGCGAGCAAGGGCCGCAGCTGTTTCTATTATTCCAACAACAACAGGTGCAGCAAAAGCAGTATCACTAGTTATACCAGAACTCAAGGGAAAGATAGATGGAGTCGCACTAAGAGTACCAACACCTGATGGGTCAATAACTGATTTCACATGTGTCCTTAAAAAAGTTGTAACAGCAGAAGAAATCAACAACGTTTTGAAAAAAGCATCTGAAAATAGCCTAAAAGGTATTATGAAATACACAGAGGAACCACTAGTATCTGTTGATATAATAGGAGACCCACATTCAGCAATTATCGATGGTCTTAGCACAAAGGTTATTGGTGAAAAAGGCAATCTAGCCAAGATATTCTCATGGTACGACAACGAATGGGGTTACTCATGTAGAATCGTCGACCTGATAAACTACATGTTCAGTGAACATGTATTAGAGATGGAATCAGTAAAACAAATAAACTCCTAAGTTTAAAACATAAGAAAAACCAGGTGAAGTATTTTAAAAAATGTTATGGTTTTAAATAAATACGAATGATACTGGTTTTATAAGAGGAGGTTTTTTATTTATGAAAGAATACAACACATTGGATGATTTTAATATAGAAAACAAGACAGTTTTACTTAGGGTAGATTTTAATATGCCACTTGATAAAAAAACACTGGACATAATTGATGATACCAGGATAAGGCTTGCATTACCAACAATACAAGAACTTGTAAAAAAGAAAGCAAAAACTGTTATATTAGCTCATCAGGGTAAACAGGGTAGTTGGGATTTCACATCTATGGAAAAACATGCTAAAACCTTAGAGAAGTTGATGGGAAAACCTGTAACTTTTGTTGATGATATTTTCGGTGATAAAGCAATAAATGCGATTAAAAACCTAAAACCAGGAGATATCTTATTTTTAGATAACGTTAGAAAATTCCCTGGTGAAACAGAGAAAAAACCGCCAGAGGAGCACGCAAAATCAGATCTCATCAGAGCACTAGCTCCACTTGCGGATTTATATGTAAATGACGCTTTTGCAGCGGCACATAGGGGTCAGTGCTCGCTAACTGGTTTCACAGCTGTTTTACCCTCCTGTGCTGGTAGACTAATGGAAAAAGAGCTAATGACTCTTGAAAAAGCTGTCAACAACCCAGCTAAACCATCCGTGTTTCTTTTCGGTGGAGCAAAATTTGCCGATGTTATAGTAACAATCGACCGTGTTCTTTCAAACAAAACAGCTGATAAAGTTCTCCTAACAGGTCTTACAGCAAATGCTTTCCTAAAAGCACAAGGCATAAATCTAGGTGAGAAAAATGATGCGGCATTCGGTGAAGAAGGAACCCCAGAATTATTCAACGAAATCAAAAAGGTTTTTTTCAGATATAAAAACGATATCTATCTACCAGTTGATTTTGCAATAGAAGAGAATGGAAAAAGAAAAGAAATTGACCTTAAAGATTTACCAGCTACAAACAACCTCTTTGACATCGGTGAAAAAACCATAAAAAACTACAAAAAAGTGTTAAAGAATGCTAAAACAATTTTTTTATCAGGGCCTTGTGGCGTTTTTGAAAATCCTTTGTTTAGAAAAGGAACAGAAGAGATATTCAAATTCATCGCCAGCTCAAAAGCGTTTTCTATAGCTGGCGGAGGGCATACGGTCGCGGCGATAGAACAACTAAAAATCAAGGATAAAATATCACATGTTAGCACAGGTGGCGGTGCACTAGAAAAGTTTATGATGGGAGACAAACTAGCAGTAGTAGAAGCATTAAAAAAGGCTAAAAATAAACCAGTTGTAACTTGTTAACATGAGAAACAGTGAAAATAACCAATTTTATTCTAAGCTTTATTATGGGCTGGTAGATCAGCGGAAGATCGCCGCCTTCGCAAGGCGGAGGCCACGGGTTCAAATCCCGTCCAGTCCATATTATGTGGTTATCTTTCTCATTTGTTTAGGTATTACTTTTTCACTGATCTCGTTACTCATTTATCTATACTCAGTAGTTCGGCAAGTGGATGTCATCAGTCACTATGTTTGCTTTTGTCTTATAATAGTGATCATGATTAATGCAGTCACATATCATTGTTGAAAAGACTTTCTACATCCCTGTTCCCCTTAAGAAAACATAAATATTGACCTAGCTACCGCTAACCCAAAATCTGTTATCGACCGATAATCTGGTCTGCAATGATGTCTCGGAATGCATGTAAAATCATCGGAAATCCTTTCTTCTTCAAACTGAGTCTGATGATGAGGATGAGGTT
>JARYMC010000082.1 GCA_029907305.1 Candidatus Thermoplasmatota archaeon | reverse complement strand
TTTTCTTTATAAAATCAAAAAATTTATTTAGCTTAAATATTTGATTGAGCATCTTTTGATTCATAAGTAAAACATAATTTTTATTTAATTTTATATTTAGGTATGAAATCTTAAATTATAATTCGTCAATAAACGTAATAAAATACCATAATTATTAAAATAATTGACTGTTTTTCTATTTGTAATTTATGGAGGTTAAACAAAATGACAAATCAAAGTAAATCATCCTTGGTATCTGGTTTTTATAAGTTACCAATAGAAAAAAGAATTGAATTTGTAAAAAATTTTTCTGGTTTAAATGATGAAGAAACAAAATTGTTTACATCATGTTTGGATATCAAAATTGCAGATAAAATGATTGAGAATGTTTTAGGAACTTTTGAATTACCTTTGGGAGTTGCAGTGAATTTTTTAATCAATGGAAAAGATTATCTTATTCCAATGGCAATAGAAGAATCAAGTGTTGTCGCAGCTGCTAGTAACGCGGCAAAAATAGCAAGAATTAAAGGGGGTTTTAAAACTGAATGCGCTGAGCCTTTGATGATAGGTCAAATCCAAATTCTAAATGTAAAAGATATTGCATCTGCCGCTAGTAAAATTTTAAAGAAAAAAAATGAGATTTTAACACTTGCCAATGAACAAGACAAAGTTCTTGTAAAATTTGGTGGAGGAGCCAAGGATTTAGAAGTAAGAATCCTTGACAGCCCTCTTGGTAAAATGATTGTTGTTCATCTAATTGTTGATGTTCGTGATGCAATGGGCGCAAATGCTGTTAATACAATGTGTGAAGCATTAGCGCCAATGCTTGAGGAAGTTACTGGTGGAAAAGTAAGACTAAGGATTCTTTCAAATCTTGCAGATAAACGAATTGTTAGAGCAAAAGCAGTTTTTGACAAAGAAAAAATGGGTGGTGAAGACGTTGTTGATGCATTTTTGGAATCATACACTTTAGCAGTTATTGATCCTTATAGAGCCGCAACACATAATAAAGGGATTATGAATGGTATTGATGCATTAATTATTGCAACTGGTAATGATTTCCGTGCAATTGAAGCTGGTGCTCATGCCTATGCTGCAAGAAACGGACAGTATAGTTCTTTTTCAAAATATTATAAGGATAAAGATGGTAATCTTGTTGGTGAACTGGAGCTTCCAATGGCACTTGGTATTATTGGTGGGGCTGGGAATATTCATCCAAAAGCAATACTTTGTAAAAAAATACTTGGAATAAAAACAGCAAAAGAACTAGCTGAAGTAGCTGTCAGTCTTGGTCTTGCTCAAAATTTTGCAGCAGTTTTTGCATTATCAACTGTTGGAATACAAAGGGGGCATATGTCTCTTCATGCAAAAAACATTGCTGTCATGGCTGGTGCTAAAGGAGATGAAATAGACATAGTTGCAGAAAGGATGGTAAAAGAAGGAAAAATCAAGTTAGACAGAGCGGAAGAGATTCTCAAAGAAATCAGATAATTCTATCAGCAATATCCTCAGGTTCACGTTCACAATAATAACATCTTATCCGCGGTGGGTCTTTACATATTACCTGGAACCGGCTTTGTACGGGTTCACGAGCATTAGATATACAGGTGGGGTTGGAGCATTTTGCTATACCGATTACCTCGTCTGGTAACTCTACCTTGTGTTTTTTTACAACCTCATAATCCCTTATTATGTTGATTGTGGCTTTTGGTGCTATCAAAGCTATCTTATCTAACTCCTTAGGGTCAAGCTCACGGTTTTCTATTTTCACTATGTCTTTTTTACCTTTTTTTCCTATGACGTTTATTGCTACGCTTACCACAGATGTTGTTGACTCAGGGATTTTTAGTATACGCAAAACCTTCACTGCATTACCTGGTGTTATGTGATCTATTACAGTACCATCCTTGATTGGTGTCACTTTTAATTCTTTCATAGTTTTTTGCCTCCTAGTATAAGTGATAGTAAAGCCATCCTAACTGGGACTCCGTTGAAGGCTTGTTTGAAGTATACTGCATGCGGTGTGCTGTCCACCTCAGGGTCTATTTCCACAACCCTAGGCAAGGGATGCATAACTATGAGATCTTGCTTAGCCTGTTTTAACAAGTTGTTATCAACCTTATAGGTCCCAACCACCCTATTGTATTCCTCTGCATCAGGGAAACGCTCCCTCTGTATTCTCGTAACATATAAAACATCTGCCTCTTTGATTGCTTTCTCAAGGTTAGAAGTACTATTAGGTTCCACCCCAAATTCTCTACACTCGTTTATAACCTCTTTAGGCATCTTAAGGGTCTCCGGTGAAACAAATGTTAGATCTGCTTTAAACAATGCTAAAGCATATGCTAGAGAATGGACAGTTCGACCATACTTTAAATCCCCAAGTAAAACAATGTTGTTACCCTTAATCTTTTTCTTCTCCATAAAAATGGTAAATAAATCAAGTAAACATTGAGTGGGATGCTGCCCTGCTCCATCACCAGCGTTTAAAACAGGTGCCTCAGCAAACTCAGCTGCTAACCTAGCTGCACCCTCCTGTGGATGCCTTATAACAATAACATCACTGTATGAGTCTGCCATGCGTATAGTGTCTGCTAGGCTTTCACCTTTTTTCTGAGAAGTACCACTGGGATCAGCAAAACCTATAATCCTTCCACCCAACCTATGCATAGCACTCTCAAAGCTGAGTCTTGTACGTGTACTTGGCTCAAAGAAAAGCGATGCCAAAATTTTTTCCTTCAAAATATCTGTATGCTTTTCCCCTGTAGCATATGGTACCATTTTTTTAGCGTATTTAAGGATGTATTCAATTTCCTCCCTAGAAAAATCTTTTATTGATATTACGTCTCTTTTTTTGAAATTCATGTTAATCAAAAAGATAGAGATACAAAGACACCTTAATAACCTTTTTAGATAACCTTTTTTTAGTTAACCAAGGGAGGATTAATAAGATATATTAATATAATACTTAACCTATAGTAATATTGGTAAGAAGTGCTCAACAAACTATATATAGTAATAGGATAAATAAGATAATAAATCTAAGGGGATTGTTTTATCATGGAAAAAAACAAATCTTCCAAAAGAGAAAGATTAGAAAAACTACGCCTCAGTTTACAATCCAACTTTGGTGAAAAACTACATCCTGAGGATGAAAAATATTTAAAGATTTTACAGAACAGGTTGTCTAAAAACTCAAAAGAAAGCACAGTAAACATTTATGAGGAACCTAAAAAAACAGAGGAAAAAGATGATTCTTTGAAACCACAAGTAATAATTCATCATAAAGAAGAAAAAATTGAAGAAACCGATGAATTTATTCAGCCAGAGACAGAAAAAACAGAAGCAAAAGAAGAGATCGAGATAAAAGATAAAGAGTTATTTGAGATAAAAAAAATCGAGGTCGCTGAACCAGAGTTCCTAGAGGTTAAACCAAAAGAAGCCACTAAAAAAGTAGAAACCTTTGAGAAAAAAATAACACAAAAAATTGAGGAACCTGAACAAAAAGAATACGAGAAACTACCAGAATGGGGACCAGTTGAAACTAAAAAAATTGAAGAAGAACAAATTGAAGAAAAAACCGTGGTAGAAGAGAAACCTGAATTAAAAGAGGAAGAAATCACTGAATTTGAATCATTAAAACCAGAACAGGAGGAAATCAAACCTGTTGAAGAAAAAGCTATTGAAGAAAAAATCGAACCGGAATCTGAAGCCCTAATAGAACCTGCTGAGGAGAAAAAAGAACAACCATCTGAGCTAGAACCATTGGAAGCTGAACTTAGAGAATTTGAAACAACTGAGGATGAAAAGAAACCTGAGCTTGAAGAAGAAATAATTTTTGAGGAAAAAAAAGAACAGCTACCTGATGAAGAAAAACAAAAGAAATTAGATGCATTCAAGGATATAAACAGTATAGATGAAAAAACAGCTATACTGTTATACGACAGTGGTTTTACTTCCCTGGATGACTTGAAGATTGCATCTGTAAAAGATTTATGTAAAATCAAAGGGATAAAAAGAAAATTAGCGAAAAAAATTAAAAAAGAGGTAGACGAACTAGAAAAAACCAGGGAGATCAAAGAGGTAACCCCGATAGAGGAGAGCGGTGAATCCTTTGTTTTAGAAGAAGAATTTGAGGAGGAAAAAAAAGAGGAGAAATTTTTAACAGAGGATTTAGCAGAAGAGGAAGAATTCATTGAAGACGAAAAAATATTTTTCGAAGAAGAAGGAGAACAAAAACTAACTGCTGACAAAAAAGATGAGATCATAGAAATTTTCAAGGGTATTAAAAATATAGATGAAAAAACAGCCTCATTACTTATAGAAAATGGAATAGCATCCTATGATATTTTGAAAGAAACACCTGTTAAGGAGCTAGCAAAAATAGAGGGGATAGGTAAAAAATTGGCTAAAAAAATTAAGAAAGAGATAAAAAGAAAAGAAAAAGCAAAAAAGAAAGCAAAAAAAACTGCTTTTTCCATCGCCGATGTATATGATAAAGACATTTCAAAGGATTTCGAAGAACCTCGTGAACAAATAGCAGAAAAAGAGGAAATGTTTGCTGAAGATAAAAAAGTTAAAAAACAAAAACCAGGAAAGAAAAAGAAGCAAAAACACTA
Organism: Candidatus Thermoplasmatota archaeon; assembly: GCA_029907305.1. Classification (NCBI taxonomy): domain Archaea; kingdom Methanobacteriati; phylum Thermoplasmatota; species Thermoplasmatota archaeon. The sequence continues at coordinate 2,390 of JARYMC010000082.1, read as the reverse complement.
CAAACATGGTGTTTATGCCCTTTACAAAAAGGATGTAAAAACTAAATCCAAGAAATCCAGAGATAAAGGGGAAAGAGAAATTTATTTCTTTAGCAGGAAGAAACACCACAAGGCTGAGCCCACTGATTTACCTAAAGGTTTCGAGGTTAGAATAAATAAGAAAACAGGTGTACCGTATTTGAGAAAGAAAAAATAAACAGTTTTTTATCCGATATTTATAAATAAGTTTCTGTATTAACCATTCTTAAGTGTAAAATTTATGTGGAATGGCCCGTTGAATAAAATCAATGATTTTAGATACGAAATCCCCAGCAGCTATAGAGGACAAAATAATAAGCTTAGGATGCAAACAACCGCTGTTATTTATGCTAATGAACAGATGCTTCCTTCAATCCGTGCTGATAACGCCCCTGAGCAGGCGGCAAATGTTACGATGCTGCCAGGTATTGTTGGTAAATCTTTGGCTATGCCTGATATCCACTGGGGTTATGGTTTCCCGATTGGTGGTGTTGCTGCAACCGATGCAGAAACAGGAGTTATTTCTCCTGGTGGTGTGGGTTTTGATATCAACTGTGGCTGCAGACTTGTTAGAACAAATTTACACGTAAATGATCTTGATGCCAAGAAGATACAGCTGCTAGTTGATGAGATGTTTAAGAATGTTCCTTCTGGTCTTGGTTCTCAGGCTAAAGTACGTCTAAATAGAAACGAGTTAAATGATGTTTTAAAGCTTGGTGCCAAGTGGGCTGTTGAACATGGTTATGGGTGGGATGAGGACCTAGAATATCTTGAGGAGAACGGTTGTCTTAAACATGCTGGTTCATCTAATATCTCTGAGAGAGCAAAACAGCGTGGTGCCCCACAGCTTGGTTCACTTGGTGCTGGTAACCATTTCTTAGAGTTGCAGAAGGTAGATGAGATATTTGATCCTGTTGCCGCTAAGGTTTTTGGTATAAAAGAAAAAGGACAAATTGTTGTCATGATTCATACTGGTTCCCGTGGTTTTGGCCACCAGGTTTGTACTGATCACCTGCGGGTTTTTGAGAGGGCAGTAAAGAAATATAACATCTGTTTGCCTGATAAGCAGCTAGCATGTGTACCAGTTAACTCACCTGAGGGACAGGATTATCTTAATGATATGGCTTGTGCAGCGAATTTCGCATGGTGCAACAGGCAGATGATTGTCCACTGGGTGCGTGAGTCTTTTGAGAAAGTACTTGGTCAGAGTGCTGAAAGCTTGGATATGAATATTGTGTATGATGTTTGTCATAACATCGCGAAACTTGAGGAACATGAGGTAGATGGTAAAAAAAGAAAGCTCTATGTTCATAGGAAGGGTGCAACACGTTCTTTTGGCCCAGGGAGAAGCGAGATACCACAGAAATATAGGGATGTTGGTCAACCTGTTCTTATACCAGGGGATATGGGAACAGAAAGCTACTTGCTAAAGGGTACAAAGGAGGCTGAAGAAACATTTGGTTCCACGTGTCATGGTGCTGGGCGTGTGATGTCTAGAAATGAGGCTGTTCGTAAATGGCGTGGTGAACAAGTAATGAATGAGCTTAAGAAAAAAGGGATTTATGCTCATCCTGCTAGCTGGAAGGTTATGGCAGAAGAAGCACCAGATGCATACAAGGATGTAGGTGAGGTGGTAAACGTAGCACATGGTGCTGATATTTCCCTTAAGGTAGCGAAATTTTTACCACTTGGTGTAGTAAAAGGTTAAACATGTTAAAAAAAACAAAAACACCTAAGTTTAGCCTGTTGAAAAATTCTAATTTCACCAGAATTTCCCCGTCAACAGGCATAGCAAGTTTAATCTTTTATATCAATTTCCTATGTTTATAGAAGATTTCTGAAAGCAAAAAAGCCATTATTCATCGATTTTTCTTCTCTATTAGTCTAGTTGCTTCTAAGAAAATGTAATTTTATTGGCATGAACATTTGCAATTTGTTATGTACACATTCGTAAGAATGTTTTAATGCTTCTGGGTGAGTAACCAAGCATATGGTTAATGTACCCAATCAGCAACATACCAATACAGATAAGATAGATATAGAGTAGGACATTGTTTCTACCATAAATCCTGAGTTTTCTTAGATCAAGGTATTTCTTTCAACCTTGAAAAGAACCGCTCCACAGCAACTCTTTCCTTATGCTTATCAAGGAACCAACTTGGGTATTGTGGCTCAAAAGGTGTTTTTTGATGCTTTGATAATAGGTTGTACATCATCTCTGAATAAAGTCTTTCTGATACTAGAAGTATCAAAGGCTTTATCACCAATGTAAAACCTGGTTTCATAGAATTTTTTTTTCCTGGTAAAGCCTATTGAATTGTGTTGAGTCGTGAACATTTGCTTTAGTGACACTGAAAGTTATAGGCAGTTCG
>JARYMC010000081.1 GCA_029907305.1 Candidatus Thermoplasmatota archaeon | reverse complement strand
GGTAATCCTGTTGGTTCTGAGAAAACTATTTGTACTGCTGCAAATTCTCAGTGTGAACCATGGGTTGCTTTTGATCCAATTAATCAAAGATATTTGATTGTCTGGGAGGATGGGGAAACAGCGAATAATGGGCCTTTTGATATTTATGCTGGTTTATTTGACAAAGATTTAAACCCGCTAAATGCACCTGTTAAATTAGCTGATGGCAACGCAAATATTGATTATAATTTCCCTTGTGTAGAGTTTTGTACAACTACCCAGCGTTTTCTTGTTACTTGGAATGATGGTGATATAAGTAGTGGTGATTGGTGGGGTAATATCTGGGGGGCTATTTTAGATACATCTGGTAATGTTGTTGTTTCAGATTTTATAATTAGTTATGGTGAGTATATAAGAACTGATATAGTGCCTTATCTGGATACATTATTTTTTGTGACATATAATGGTGGTAGTAAAATTTATGGTAAGTTAGTATCCTCTAACGGTGCTGTTATTACAGGCGATGTTCTTGTTTCTGTTGGGGGAAATGCTGATGCTGACTGGGCGAATGCAGCAGTAGGTGCTGGTAAAATCTTTGTTACATGGGAGGATGAAAGAATTACAAGCTCTTCTTACCCTGATTCATATGGTAATATGTTGAATTTGTTTTTAGCTGGGTCTAGTGTATCAATAGTTGTTGGTACTGAAAAAGAAATTGTTTTAACTGCCCATGTTACTTCTGTTAAAATCCAACCAGGTGATTTAGCTTATTGGGATAAATTTATCGAAGTCTCCTCTGGTAGCGGTATTGTTTTTGATATATTACATGGTGATACCGGCGTAGTTTTACTTCATGGTGTATCAAATGGTTATGACTTATCTGGTTTAACCGCTAAAAAGATTAGGTTGATGGCTACTCTTACAAGAACAAACCCATCTACTACTCCAACGATTGACATGTGGGGTGTAAGCTACTATCCTAATACTCCTCCATATACACCAAGTAACCCAGATCCTGCTAATGGTGCGACAAACGTTGATATCCAAGCTGATTTAAGCTGGTCTGGTGGTGACCCTGATGGTGATCCTGTTACTTATGATGTTTATTTCGGTACAACTAGCTCTCCTCCTAAAGTGGTTAGTAATCAGTCTGGTACAACCTATGATCCTGGTACTCTTAGCTTTGTTACAACCTATTATTGGCGTATTGTTGCTTGGGATAATTATGGTGGTTTTGCTGTTGGTCCTATTTGGAGTTTTACAACTAGGGCTAACAACCCACCATATGTGCCCAGTAATCCTTATCCGCCAAATGGTGCAGTGAATGTTAATTTGAATGCTGATCTTAGCTGGTCTGGTGGTGACCCTGATGGTGATCCTGTTACTTATGATGTTTATTTCGGTACAACTAGCTCTCCTCCTAAAGTGGTTGGTAATCAGTCTGGTACAACCTATGATCCTGGTACCATGAACTATAACACCCTATATTACTGGAAGATAGTATCATGGGATAACTATGGTGCGTCAACAGTTGGTCCTATTTGGAGTTTTACAACAAGGACAAATCATCCACCAAACACACCTAGTAACCCAAGCCCTGCTAACGGGGCAACTAATGTTCCAATAACTGCTGATCTTAGCTGGACTGGTGGTGACCCTGACCCTGGTGATACTGTGGTTTATGATATTTACTTTGGTACAACAAACCCGCCGCCTATTTTAGTCTATGGTCATACGACAACAACTTATGATCTATATACCCTGAACTATAACACCCTATATTACTGGAAGATAGTAGCATGGGATAGCTTTGGGGAATCAACACCTGGCCCTGTGTGGAGTTTTACAACCATCGCAAACAGCCCACCATACACACCAAGCAACCCCAACCCATCTGATGGAGCATCTAATATTGACATCGATGCAATACTCAGTTGGACTGGTGGTGACCCAGATGGTGATCCTGTCACTTATGATGTTTATTTTGGTACTGTAAGTCCACCACCTAAGGTAGTTGGTAATCAAACTTCAACAAGCTATGATCCTCCCGGTGATCTTGCTTTTGGTACCACTTATTATTGGCGTATTGTTGCTTGGGATAATTATGGTGGTTCTGCTGTTGGTCCTATTTGGAGTTTTACCACCCGGTTTAACAACCCGCCGTATACGCCTTACAACCCGTATCCATCAGATGGTGCAACAAATGTTAATTTAAATGTTGATCTTAGCTGGTCCGGTGGTGACCCAGATGGTGATATTGTCACTTATGATGTTTATTTTGGTACCACAACCCCTCCACCAAAAATTGTAGCAAACCAAAGTGCTACAACATATGACCCAGGTATGTTAAACTATGGTACCACATACTACTGGAAGATAGTATCATGGGATAACTATGGTGCATCAACAGTTGGTCCTATTTGGAGTTTTACAACAAAAACCAATAACCCGCCAAACACACCAAGCAATCCAAATCCTGCTAATGGTGCGATAAATGTAGATATCCAAGCTGATTTAAGCTGGACTTGTACCGATCCGGATGGAGACACATTAACTTATGATGTTTACTTTGGTATTGAAAGCCCACCGCCCCTAGTATCTATTGGCCAAACAGAAAAAAAATATGATCCTGGTACAATGAACCATAATACAACATATTACTGGAAGATTATTGCACATGACAATAACGGTGCATCAACAGAGGGCCCTATATGGTATTTCAAAACTATGGAACCATTTAATCACCCACCGAACAGGCCAACGTTGTCATCAGGTAACGAAATAATCCCAGGTTTTATGATTATATCACCAAATGTTGAATACACATTCACAATTATAACTTCTGATTCAGATGGAGACGATGTCTACTACTATATAGACTGGGGAGACACTACCAACACAGGATGGTTTGGCCCATTCCCAACTAGCTATGGACAAACAGTTACACATACATGGACGGTTTCTACGATAATTAAAGTTATCACAGTTGGTTGTAAAGCAAAAGATATCTACGGTGCCGAAAGTGCCTGGGGGAATTTAACACTACTAATTATTAATCTTAATGCACAATCAATCCCAGTTACCAACCAAGTAGTAGTAAATCAACAAAGTGTACAAGTTAACAGTCAGCCTATTATTAACAGCCAACAAGAGATGAACCAAATTAACAATCAACCTATTTTAAATATTAAACAAAAAAATTATCTTATCAAACCAATAATAAAGTAAGATATAGTAAGATATAAATACTATTACTAATAAATATATATGAAGAAGAGGTGAAATTGTAGAATGAAAAAAACAATAATTTTAGTTATAACATTATGTATGATATGTTTTAGCATGTCAAATGCGGTTGCTTCCTATGATCTAGCAGTTAAGGCAACCAAAAAAATTATTACTGAAATAGAATCAGATCAGCTTGTTCAACCTCAGCAACCTGATACAACAACAATGCAAATCCTAAAACAAACAGTAGATAAATATCTGAATATGGATGAATCATTGTACCAACCAGTTAAACAAACACATCAATCTAACCCACAGCCTTCACTAGGCGGCAATGAAATATTTGGTTTATGGATAAACGTGGTTTACAAGGGTCAAAGTTTCCAGAAACAGGTTTCAATTACCCCACAGATGATACGTGGTAAACTCTCAGATCCGAAGTATAGAACTCCTATAAAATTTGATGTAGATGGGGATGGTCTTGCTGAAATTGAAACAGGTTTCGGTTTCTTTAAATACGGTATTGATGAGATTATGCCAGATGGTACTACTAAAAATCATCCAGCATGGGCTGTTGCTTTTGATTTCATGCAGATTGGTGATTGTTTAGATGACCAGATGGCAGAGTTGGAGGTATGGCAGGAGTTCCATGTCAATCTCGATGTAATCAACAACAAACCTATAGATGCCTCATCAGGTTTGATAAATATTATCAAAAATTTTTTAGCGATTTCCAGCCAAAAAACGACATCTAATAACCTGTTAAACCAATTTGTTAACAAACTATTATCTAAATCACCTATTTACCAAAGAGAAAATGTCGGAGTCTATCAAACAGAGGCCCTTGGAACTGTTGGAACTGATGTTGGAAATGATGTTGGAACTGAGCCATATAGTAAAATAGGAACATTGGCTGCTGAAAAAGACTATATTGTTACAAGGGTAGGATATCGTTCACGTCAGGGCCAAAAAATCCCTATGAGATTTGAAAAAACTTTTGCTGTAGGTAAAGATAATATTTTTAGGCCAGCTATTTTTCAGCATGAGATGGATCCAAATGATATCATTGGAACCGCAAAAAACGATGTTTTATTTGCTTTTCAAGCTTGGCAACGTAACATGGATATTCCAACTTATAACATAGAGTTCTGTGTAGAATTTGATCCTGCTTGTTATGTGGTAACACAGCTTATCCCATTATCTGGTAAAACACTTTTTTACTATCATAGTGCATCTAGTGAGCCAACAGATATAACGTTCAGTTCAAATCTTTTAAAAGGTGGTAGTACTGCTGAGGAGGAAAACGCAACTTTTTCATTTACTTTGTCTCTTGATAGTGTACCAAATGAGCTTGTTGGGCCTGGGAAATATATGGCTTTTGATCTTAATATGATCGGTGATCAGAATCCTATTGGTGGGAACTTTATTTATTACGCAAGCCATAAGTTTAATGTCGGTCTTAAACTGAGTTCCCCGTGGTTTGAGCAAAAGATAGCACTTAAGGGTATACCAACATTTGCAGAATTCAAATGGGATCTTGATGCAGATATCACTATTGTCCAAGGTAAGTTGTTATATGTTAATACTGTAGGTTATGCTAGTTTGACTATGAGTAGTAAACTTGATGAAATCGTTATATACTACCCGAAGGCTGATCCAGCTAAAAAAGATGTTACTTGGTTTAGTGTAAAAAGCATACCTACTTCTCGTAGGTTTGAAGCCGGTGCTTCTCTTGAAATAAATAATGGTAGTATGTTGCAGATTGATGCCCTTGGTTATGTTCAACATGACATAAGTAGTTCACTTGGTGATATCACCCTGTTTTATCCAAAGCCTGATCCAGATAATGATCCTGATATGGTTTTCTTCCAAATTCCAAGTGGTAGTTTTGCTAACCATGGGAGAACAAGTATAGAGGGAACAGTTTACGTGGATCCTAACCCAGATAACTTCTTTGTGAATCCTAACAACTATTTCTATGCGAAAGCTGAGAGAACAGCTAGCTCAGATTTCGGTGAAGCAAACTTTTATCTCCCAAATATTGCAGTTCCATTGCTTAAAATATATAACATACCTGGTAACGCATATGGTATGGGCAAGTTTTGGTGGAATCAATTAAAAGGTCATCTACATGCTCAAAGATGGTCTTCATCTGGGCAAAAAGACCCAATAAAACTAAGCCTGGTCTTTGATGATTTACTAATAAGTAATCAACTGAGTATAGGCAATGGTTATATTGATATGGAGGGTAAGATTGCAGAGGACGGTTATTTCAAGTTCGATACTCAAAATGATTTACTAGATAATGCTTTTCAGATAAGTAACTTAGCATCTGGTACCTCTTTATCGATCACCGCAGGCTCTATAGCAGCTGATAACTTCAAGGCAGATTGGGATCTTGATACATCAGGGCCTCAGCTAAAGGTTGAGGATTTAGATTTAAGTGGTAGTCTGAATCTGTTTGAAAACTTCAATGTAAACATAGCTCTCACTGGGAAGAATTGTCATTTCACTGGTACATGGGCGGTTGGTGAATCAGCTGGTTTTGAAATAGATTTTTACCAGGCAGAGCCAACCCAACTGGACTTTAACCTCGATGAGTTAGTTGAGAACTTCAAGTTCCATGGTTATGTGATAATATCGCAACATATTCATTTTGATATCAGCTGGAACTGGAAACAGGGTTCAAGCCCTACAGATTGTGGTTTTTTCACAATAAATGATAACACAAACCAAGCGAATATCCTAGCTATTCAAATCAATGCCACATACAAGGATAGATTTGGTGTTGATATAAGGATTTTAGATGCTAGCCTGTACTTTAAACTAAAATGGTACAAGGAACCTGGTCAGTGGCTGCCGCATGCATGGCTGGAATACTATGTTGGTGGGACAATTGACCATGTATATCTACTATGGGAATATAATTGGTATACCATTGTCGCCTAATTAAATAATAATTTAAGGGAGGAAAAATAAATATGGAGAAAACAAAAAATAAGATATTTAGAAAAATAAGCGTAAGTGTTCTAATCCTTGTTCTGCTAATAATGTCAACAACAGTACAGGGTTTTATTCAACCTAAAAAAATACTTACATCAAAATATACAAAGCCACCAATACCCTCTATACAGCCACTACTGGATGACCCATATTTTACATGGGAGGACCTATTTAACACAGAGGAAAACATAGACCCATATTATTCATATGATTATGAGCTGGTTAATGGCGTAATAAAGATGAAAAACACCTACTCAGTTTGGACTGATCCCTCTTGGAGTAGGATGAAACCTATCCAATTAACAAATAACGTTGGTAACCCTCTTTTAAACTATGCTGTTAAATTGATTATTGATTATGATTCTGATATGCAATCTGATTATGATGATCTTCGTTTTAAACACGAGGGTTCAACAACATGGCTTGATTACTGGATAGAAAGCCAAAGCTCAACTCAAGCAACAGTATGGGTTAAAGTTCCAATGATTCCAACAGGAACAAGCAATATGTACCTGTTTTATGGTAACCCCAGTGCACAAGGTCAAAGTGATTTTTATAGTGTCTTCACAGATTGGACACCGAAAGAATGGAATGATTTTCAGATATCTTTCCATGCAGGAAATGAGGGAGCTTGGGATCCAGATGTTGAATATGGGAATAATAGATTCTTGGTTGCCTGGGAACAGGGAACCACGATTTTTATTCGACAAGACATTAGGGGCGTTATTTACGATGCAAATGGTGCTGTTGTTATTCCAGAGTTTATAATATATTCTGATTATCACCCTATTTATCAATATAGAAATGAGAATCCTTCTATTGCTTTTGGTGGTG
>JARYMC010000080.1 GCA_029907305.1 Candidatus Thermoplasmatota archaeon | reverse complement strand
CTTACAAGATACCCTGGTTTTGGATTGACAAAAAAGGTGAAAATCATAATTTAACAATGCCTATAAGCTTTAAAATTGATCAAACCCCACCAACCATAAAGTTAACCAAGAAATCATCAGGAAAAGACAAAGTAATTTTTACTGCAACCACAAGTGATGAAGTAAGTAAAGTGGAACGTGTAGAGTTTTATCTTGATGATGAGTTGCAACTAACCGACAACGAATCACCTTATCAATACACCTGGGCAGGTAATGAACAACATTGGGTTTTTGCGATTACCTATAACTACGCAGGGCTTTCAGAGGAAAGTAACAAGCTTAGTACACCTAGACCATTTTTGAAAAATTATAACCTACTTCAAAGGTTAATGAGCACAATAATGCAATTATTATTAAAGAAATAGCAGATAATCAGCAAAAAAAACTAAAAGCAGGGATAAAACAAACAAAACCCAAAAACAATGTACACCATCAAAGACTTACGGGTATCAAAAAAACTTTTTTTGATTCCTTTTTTCAAAAAAAAAAACATTGTTCTAAAAAAACAGATTTTTTGCGAAAAGAATATAACCTCATTTCGCCATACAGACTTTTGGTGATGCGGATGCAGAAAACGCTCTTTGATTTTATCGAAAACGACGACTCTGATGAAACACAAAAAAACTTGAGTTAAAAGAAATATAACCTTGATTATTTCTAAGGTTTTTACAGTTTTAGCAAAGTAGTATTAGATTTTTTGGGTTTTATTCTCCCAAAGCCTCCAAATACCTATGGAAAAGAGAACCATAAATAATACTATACAACCAATAGCAATATACAACAAAACCGGATCTTGAATAAAAGCCACCATAGCTTGTGCATTTGATGAATCTGCTAAAGACTCTCCTCTAAGAAGTGCATCCGCTGTAACACTTACTTGTTTTGCAGGATAAACAGCATCCCATTTAATATCTGAGTAGTTAACCTGCTGACCCAAAATATTCCTTATCTGTATGTTCTTGTTTAAAAACATAGAAAGCTTCGACAGAGTCTGATTCTGAGCAGGTAAATCCCCAAGATACCTGAGACCACTATTTATCGCCAGATTAATATAATCGCCTTCTGCAGCATACATATGAATTGTACTAGAACCACCAAAGGTGCTTGCAAGCCCTACAACCTTTCCCCGCGCAAAATTAATTAGTTGAATTATACCAACAAAAAGCGAAATAAATGTAATACTAAATAAAACAACTATCCTAGAGTTCTCAGGGTGAAGCAAGCATTCCCCCTTCCAACTAAGTCTATAATAAACCCATTTATGCCCCTCTCGCTCATTCTTCTTTATCAAACCCACCTCACTAAGTTTTGTCAAATGCTCATGGAGTGTCGCCTTGTTAAGATTAGTAGCCCTACAAATATCATTTAAACTCATACTTTTACCATCTAAAGCTCTGAGTATATCTAGTCTAGTATCAGATGCAAGCGCCTTAAATGTCTCACGATCAAGCGTAACCTTAGGCATAACAATAATATATTTATTCTATAGTCATTTAAAAACTGTTTGTTTTTGTTCGGAAATTTCCGAACATCCCCCTCTTTCTCTCCTGGATAAGCCCCTCATAAAAAGAAAACAAACTCCTATCCTGTTTTTCCCAGTTCATCGGCTGCCGTGCCTGCAGATCCCCATATGATAAAAACTCCCATATAGACTTATCCTGCGACATACCAATCTCAGTACCATAATATATGATAGGTGGTTGATTTATTGAGAATTGTATCTCTGCCGCCTCCTTAAGTTTTTCCTTGTTATTTTTACATTCAAACAATATCCTGTTCATGTCATGGTTATCCAGGAATGTTGGCAAAAAATAACCATCTGGATACTTCCGAAGATGATGATTAATTTTAGTGTACAAAGCTCGCTTTGTTTGATAAGATTTTTTGTTAGCAACATAATCCCTTATCATCTCTTGTATCTTAAAATCCAATACCCCATCTAGTTCACCTATGTATTCTTTAAAAAGATTGTCTGATGAGGCGCCAAAAAACCATTTCAAGTATTTACCCCTAACCTTTATTGTTTTCAGCTCATATATCTTAACACCCTGCATCCAAGCCTCCCCAATCAATACAACATTTGGGTTTTCTTTTTTTATTTCTTTTCTAAAACACCCCCAGAAATTATGCGAAGCCCCTATAACATGATCCAATCTACAGCCATCTAACCCTTGTCTAAGCCAATGTTTTGCCACGTTTATCATATATTCTCTGGCATCTGGGTTATCAAGGTTTATTTTTGGTAGATCTTTAACACTTAGAAAACATAGGTACTCATCTGGCCATTTTGTGAAATAGAACCAATCCCTGTATCGACTGTTTTTGTTTTGTTGAGCCTCTTTGAAAAAAGGGTGCTCTTTTGAACAATGGTTTGGCACAAAATCTGCTATGATATGCATATTGTTTCTATGAACTGTTTTTATCAGTTCTTTTAAATCTTCTATTGTACCAAAACGTGGACCCACCTGGTAAAAATCTGTTACATGATAACCATGGTATGTGTTTGTCTGGTAAAATGGTGATATCCAAATAGTGTTTACACCAAGATCTAATAGATATGGTATTTTTTCTGTTACCCCCCTTATTTTGCCACCTAGGAATATTGGTTTATCCCAGTTTGTTGTACTAGTAAAACCATAGAATCTATCAATCAAAATATGGTATATTATTGCGTTTTTAAACCAGTCAACACCACCCATACAACACAACTCATATAATAGTTATCCTCTTTTTATAGTATTTACTCCATCTTGTTTTTATACCAGAACAATTTTATACAGTTTTGTGAAAAAATTAGAAATAAAATTTGTGGATAACAAGAAAGAATTCGACAAGGTTATTGATATAAGAAAAACTGTTTTTGTTGAAGAGCAAAATGTACCATTAGATCTAGAGTTAGATGGCCTGGATTCTACTGCAAAACATATAATAGCATATCTTGATAAAAAACCGGTTGGTTGTGCACGTTTACGAACAGATGAAAGAACGAGACTAGAACGCGTTGCTGTCCTAAAACACTATAGACACCAAGGTTTTGGCAAACAGATTGTAAAATATATTATAGAGCATTGTAAAAACAATAGTAATATCAGTGAAATTTATCTTCATTCAAGAATCGATACAGTTGGTTTTTACAAAAAACTTGGTTTTAAAACAAGAGGGAGAATCTTTTTTGAGGCTGGCATAGAACATGCTGAGATGTTTTTGAGGACCTAGTTTTGTAATTCCAAAAAGAGGGAAATTAAACAAAAACTTAAGTTTTTAAAGCATTTATAGATTGATAATAAGATGAAAAAAATGGTGTCTAAGAGATCATGGCATGAAAAACTGGCGGACAATAAGGATTTACCAAAGGTTATAGAAATAGATGATAAGATGAGTAAAAGATGGGGGACAGGCGCATGCGTTATACCAGCACCGATGGAGGTAGATCAGATAATGAAAAACGTTCCAAAAGGTAAACTAATCACCATCAATGAGATACGCGAAACACTTGCAAAGAAACATGGTGCAACAATTGGATGCCCTATAACAACCGGTATATTTGCTTGGGTCGCAGCACATGCAACAGAAGAAGATGCAGCCGAGGAAAAGAAAAATATAACACCATATTGGCGTACACTTAAATCAGGAGGAGTAATTAACGAGAAATACCTTGGTGGAGTAGTTAATATAAAAAAACTTTTGGAATCAGAAGGACACAGCGTTATTCAGAAAGGTAAAAAATATCTGGTAGAAAATTACCAAGAAAAACTAGCACAAATTTAGAGAAAAACCATCAGTTTTTCTCTGTTTCTTAAAAAAAGTATATTATACGTTGAGGATAGATGATGATAAATAACATAGTTAACCCAACACCTAAAATGGCTATCGATTTCATAAAAATATACCATAAATCTAAGCCAGATAAAACAATGCTTGTTTTAATCGGCGACTGCATGATTGATTACCATGGGCGCGCACGTTCTCTACTTGATTGGGGAGAACGTATCATAATGATAAAACAAGATGGTACAGTGCTAGTTCATCAACCAGTTATGCGTGAACCTGTGAACTGGCAACCAGCTGGTACAAAAACAGATTACAGCATAGAAAACAATCATCTTGTGCTGAAAACTCATCACAAAAACCCTCCTGAGAAGATGACTATAAAATTCCGTGACATAAAACTAGTAGTAACAACATCATTAAAAGATAAAGCAAAACTTGTTATAGCTGGCATGGAAACAGACGTCGTTAATCAGATAACAAAAAACCCAGATATAATAGAAGAGGGGTTACGTATATCCAAACGTGAAAAACATATTAAATCAGGTGTAATCGATCTATTTGGCTACGACAAAAACCATACACCAGTTGTCATAGAAGTAAAACGCAGCCTAGCAAATATCAGCGCAGCACAGCAACTCAGGATGTATGTTAACGACATAAAAAAGGATGTAGATGAAGCAAACGTAAGAGGCATACTATGTGCTCCACGTGTACCAGACCTAGTAAAAAAACTTTTATCTGACTACAACCTAGAATGGAGAGAAATAGAGAGACAAATCGTTTTACCAGATGAACTTCAGAAAACACTTAAAGAATTCTAAAAAAAACCTTATCCATATTGTTTAAATATAACTTCCATATTCACCTTTTTTCAATGGCACTGTGGCAAGGGAAAGCTAAGAGATGCAAAACAGGGCGAAGGATTCGATACGCCCGCAGCAAAAGAAGGTTTGAAATAGGTGGAGAACAAACCCTAACAACTATAGGTGAGAACAGAACAAAAATTGTTAGAACCAGAGGAAAACATAAAAAAACCAAAATAAAAACAGCAAACATAGCATATGTCTTAGACAAAAAAACAAATAAAACCACAAAAACAGAGATAATAACAGTCGTAGACAACCCAGCAAACCTACACTACATAAGAAGAAACATAATGAACAAAGGAGCCATAATAAATACTAAAATAGGTAAAGCACGCATAACATCACGCCCTGGACAAACAGGGGCTATACACGCTGTATTAATAGAAAAATAAAACAACCCTAATGGGGAATTTATTTATGGTTTCTAAAAACGAGGGGAAATACGTTATTTGGCCTGTCTATTTTGACAAAACACTTACAAAAAAAGAAGGAAGACGGATTTCAAAAAAACATGCCGTTGAAAAACCTAGTATAGAAAACATAATTAAATCAGCGAAATCACTAGGACTCAACCCAGTTTTAGAAAAAGACTCAGCACACCCCTCAAAACACTGGAAAAAAGAAGGCAGAGTATTAGTTGACAAAAAAGGACCAAAAAGCAAAATACTGGTACAAATCTCCAACCGCCTTGGATAAATATATAACATAATCATTACATTCCTGACAAAAAAATAGAAAAATGGAGCTAATTTAATGGAACCAGATGGAGCACTATACGACCAAGCAAGCACAATATTTTCACCAGATGGTAGACTATATCAGGTAGAATACGCACGTGAGGCGATAAACAAAGGATCAACAACACTCGGTTTGAAATACAAAGATGGCGTAGTATTAATTGCTTACAAAAACTATCCATCACACCTAGTTGAAATACAAAAGATGGAAAAAATATTCCAAATAGACGACTACATAGGATGTGCATTCGCAGGGCTATCAGCAGATGCACAACGCCTAGTAGAAATAGCACAAGAAGAAGCACAAATAAACAAAATAACATACGATGAAGATATAACAATAAAAGCATTAACCGATATCATATGTGAATATAAGCATGCATTTACACAATACGATGGGATAAGACCATTTGGCGTAGCACTTATTATAGCTGGGATTGACAACACTGGTAAAAAACTATATTCAACAGACCCATCAGGAGTATTCTTGGAATACAAAGCTGTATGCGAAGGAGCAAACAGCACAAACGTTATGACATATCTAAAAAACACTTATGAAAAAGATCTAAATCTTGATACAGCAATTGATATAAGCTTTAAAGCCATCCAAAAAATAAACAAAAAAAAGCTGAATGCAGACTCCTTTGAGATAGCGGTTATTGACAAAAAGAAAAAATTCTACAAACTTACAAACAAAGAAATAAAAGATATACTAAGAAAAAGCTAATAAAAAAATTTTTCATTTTCCTTTTCCAACCGCTCGAAAGAAACGACGATTTTTAGAAGACGGCAAAATAGCTTCCCCAACAGAGCGAACATCCTTAACTGAATAAAAAGCATGGGGGTGAATCCTCTCAATATCACCTAAGATTTTTTTAAGATCTACTCTTTTAACAACAGCAAAAATTAGTTTAACAGGACCCTTGACACCTTCAGCATCCACAATAGTAACACCATACTCCATAGATTTAAGATACTCAATCAATTTTGTAGCATCATGTTTTGTGATAATACGAACAATAGCTAATCCGATACTAAGTTTTTCCTCAATTAAAATCCCAAGAAGATTACCCATAGCAAAACCACCAGCATACGGCAATATAACACACGATGTTATCCAAGTTCTGTATAATCTGACCGATTGCAAGAAGCCAAATATTTATCTCAATAAAACCAATAAGAGGAGCAAGATACTTATACCTCTGGACACAAAAATAATCCTAATGGTCCCAAGAGAAACATCGATCAAACGTGAGGCAAAAATAAGTATTGGGAGAACCACCCATTTGAAAACATCTGAGTTATAAAATGACAATAAATCCATAAGCAACTCTACATCCCATTATATAGTGTAACCTAAAACTAATAATAGTAATTTAAACTTAACGTAACTACCTCATATCTGGTTCTACATCTTCTATGTCGCCCACATGGCTATTTTTTTCAGAGAGCCTACAACTCTCACATATACCAAAAGGCTCTTCTTCTGGATCTAATTCTTCGCCACAGATACTGCAATATTCAGTCATAGATTTTTGCATCCTCCAAACAATTTTTATTTTTCAGATACGTTTTCCATGAATTTATGGTTAAATAGGGTATGATAGGCATTGGGACAAAATTGGAAAATCAATTTTTTAAAACAATAACATAGGCACGCTTGCCGATATACTTTTTTGGCG
>JARYMC010000079.1 GCA_029907305.1 Candidatus Thermoplasmatota archaeon | reverse complement strand
GTGCAGGTTTCACTGATCATATTTGGACAATTAATGAGGTGATGAACTATAAATTTTAATCATTTTATGACACTAGGTAAAAATTTGTATAGAAAATTACTAATAGTGAATTAAGGGTATTGGGATGTTCTATGTCAGTTTATAAAATAAGGTGAATAATAGTGGAAGATACGATGGAAAACGAAGGTTATCCAATTGTACTCACTGCTTCACGTGCAGAGGCAAATGAGTACAACAACAACCCGTTTGATGCCTTTATATGTACTTTTCCTAGGAAATTGTCAGGATATATATTAAGGGAGCATTTAGCGAATTTAGAGAATAACGAAGATGGGACTGCACGGCGCACTATTTATGGTTTGAGGAAAGTAGAATCCATGCTTATTGATGAATTTGGTGAAGAAAACGTGGTTGTATCACATTATGATAATTTGGATAAATTTGTTGGTAAAAAAACAAAGATAGTCGGTATTTCATCAATGGATCCTATGGGGCTTGCCTATGTGTCTACAACATATAATTCTCTTATCGGTTTCGGTGGGGATGCGTTGAATGCTTTTGAATTCAAAAAATTGGTGACGCATCCAGCTATTCAGAGATACAAACCTAAGATAATAGTTGGTGGTGCTGGTTCATGGCAGATAAGCGAAGCAGGTGCACAAAAGGATTTAGGAATTGACGTGCTTTTCCAGGGAGAATGTGAGGCGGATCTTGTTAACATTTTTAGGAAAATGATGAACGGAGAAAAAGTTCCTTCTTATTTTGAGGCGAAAAAATCTGATAGAGAAAAGGTGCCTCTTATAAAGCATGCTGCGTCGTATGGTATGGTAGAGATAACTAGGGGTTGTGGGCGTGGTTGTCAGTTTTGCAGCCCAACAAATCGTACTAAGCATTCTTTCCCACTTGATCATATTATGAAAGAAGTAGAGGTGAATATACGAGGTGGAGCGAACTCTATTTTTACTGTTACTGAGGATATTTTTCTTTACAAGTCGAAGCCAGGTTTTATACCAAATAGAGAAGAGATTGTTAAGCTGTATAAAACAATAGCTGCTTATCCTGGTGTTGAGTATATTTTGCTTTCTCATGCATCGCTTGCACCAGTTATATATGACAAGAAGCTTTTGGAGGAGTTGTCACCGATTTTACTTGAAAAAACAAAATGGAACCCAAAGACTAACTCAACATATAAAAAACCTTTTGTCTCAGTAGAGGTTGGGATAGAAACCGGTAGCGTACGTTTGATGCAGAAGTATATGAAAGGTAAAGCGCTTCCATATAGTGTTGATAAATGGCCTGAGCTTGTTGTACAAGGTGTTGGTATCATGAATGACTATGACTGGTGGCCGTTGTGTACTATTATGACTGGGCAGCCTGATGAGACTGAGGAGGATGTTATTGCTACTTTGAATCTTATTGATGACCTCAGAAACCATAATGCTAAGATGTTTTACACACCTGTTTTGTTTATACCATTAAAAGAAGCAGTTCTAGGAAACCATAGCAGAACCAATCTAAAGAGCCTAACAGAATTGCAATGGGAGATACTAGCTAGATGTTGGAGGAACAACATAGATTTCTGGGCGCCTGATAAGCAGAAGATTATCGGACCAGGTTTCTTCTTCACCCATTGGCTATATGCTAGGTGGAAACATGGTAAAAAAGCAACTATGCCTATGATGCACCTCGCAGGGTTCCCTGTTGCTAGTAAAATTGATAAGAAATGTAACCCGGAGTATTGCCGGCAAAATGGTGGTTTCAAGGAAATCTTTGAGCAAATAAAAGAAAGGTTTTGAGCTAAGCAAATAACCGAAGTTGTTAGCTTTTTAAGAAAGCCTTGTATGCTAGATAAGCTGAGTAAACATCTGCTTTACTTGTAACCTCATATGGTGAATGCATAGACAAAACAGGTGGACCAAGATCAATTACCTCCATGCCAAGTCTCGAAAAATATTTAGCTACTGTGCCACCACCACCTTTGTCAACCTTACCTATCTCACCTGTCTGCCATGGTATCTTCTCTCTATTAAGCAGTGACCGTATCTCGGCGACATACTCCGCTGATGCATCATGCGCTAAGTATTTGCCACCATGCCCTGTGTATTTTGACATTACAACACCTTTGCCAAGAGCAGAAGCATTTTTTTAGTTCAAAAACCTCAGTGTAGTTTGGTGTAACAGCTGAGTTCACATCAGCTGATATAACCTTGGATTTCAACATAACACTATCAACATCAACGTTTTGATCCAATTGCTTTATAATTGAGCGGAGGAATGTTGTTACCTGCGCTGTTGCGTTACCCTCACTGCCTATCTCTTCTTTGTCAACAAATATAGCTAAAGCAGTGTGCTCAGGTTTTTCCAAAGAGAGTATTGCTTTTAATGACGCAAAAGCACTCGCCCTATCATCCTGCCCATATGAACCAACCATGGATCTATCGAATCCTATATCCCTCGCCTTGTATGCGGGGACTGCTTCTAGCTCAGCTGATACAAAATCTTCTTCATCCAAACCATAATCATTATGTAGTTTTTCTAGAACCGCTGTTTTGATTTTTTCTTCAAAATCCCCTGCTGTTGGTATGTTACCAATGACAATATCTAATATCTCACCTTTTATAGCCTCGTCCATCTTTTTTTCATCCTGCACTTCTTGTGAGAGATGCGGTAGTATATCTGGTACGGAAAACACTGGGTCTTTTTCGTCTTCACCCAGGGTAAAAAACTGTTTTTTGCCATCTTTTTTTTACAACAACACCATGCAAAGCCAGTGGTATCGTCACCCACTGGAAGTTTTTAATCCCACCATAATAATGGGTTTCAAACAATGCAAGGCCGCTATCAGAATCCTTATACAACGGGACCTGTTTAAGATCCAGTCGCGGTGAATCAATATGGGATATAACTATGCGAAGGCCTTCGTTTACTGGTTTTCTACCTGGGACAATAACAGCTGCCTCGTTTTCCCTGTTCAATACAATTTTTTTTTTTGTTACAATATACTGCTTTTTCTTTTATTTCTTGTATGGTTTCTCTCTCTGTTTTAGAGTGATCTAAGAATTTTTTGTATTCCTCAGCGAAATCAAATGCTTCTTTGATCTGCTCTTTAGATAACAGCTCCCATGCTGATTTCTTTTTATAGGCGTATTTACTCTCTTCCTCCACCATAAAAACTGCTCTCCTTTCATTGAGTCATATATAACCTAAATAAAAAGGTAACTAAAAAAAGAGAGAAGAAGCTAAGAAATTTTTTATCTCCTTATTATGAAAACTATGATTGCAACTCCGATGATAACTATTATTACTATTACCGCGGCAAAAAGGAGAATGGCAGAATTCGAATCTTCTTTGTTGTTTCCGTTGGTATTGCCACCGTTATTATTTTTATCCTCTGAGATAGTGATAGAGAGAGAATCATATCCTTGGTTACCATCTTGATCAGACACAACTAAAGTGACATCATATGTTCCTGCACTAGTATAAATATGAGTTGGGTTTTGTTCAGTTGATGTTCCTCCGTCACCAAAGTCCCACTCATACTCATATGAAGTACCACCGGAAACAGTTGCAGAAAAAGTGATACTTTGTCCAACTTTTCCTGTATTAGGGGCATTGATTGTTACATCTAATTCCCCAGGCATATCATAGAAATCATCAGTGTAATATTCTATGGAAGAAACAGAGTCTGCAGTTAGTGCATATACTCCTGCGTACTTCTCACTGCTGGAATTAAAATCAAAGGTGAAAGTAATTTTTGATCCGGAAACGACAGCGTCTACGTTTCCAGGATAGTAGAAATCTATCTTTAATTCACATGTTTTATTTATATAGACTATGATGTAATCATGCTCAGTAGTGGAGAGGTATAATGAGTAATAAACACAATTTTCAGAATCCGTATCGTTGATATCGCCTCTATTTTCGATATTTCCTTTTACTGTTAATATTAAGTTTATTTTTTTTCCTTCTTTAACATAATCTATTTGAACGATATCTATATTTGGCTTTGTATTAGTAGGGTTATCATTAATATCTAAGACGTCATCAGGTGGGTCTGTAAATGATTTTTCTTCATCGGCTGCATGAACTAAAAGTGTAGAAGTAAACAAAAGACTAGCCAATATTATTCCAATAATCAATGTTTTTTTAGACATTTTTATCACATCTTTTCCACGATTTTTTTCAACCCATTATAGAGATTATAGTTTATAATATTTACATAAAAAAGATTTTTTTACGACCTACTTAAATATAGATTTTGAAAAAAAAGGTTTTATTGTTTTGTTTTTTTAATTTTTTATTTTAATTTCTTTCTAAGGTTTTGTACCATCACGCTGAAATCCTCCAACGTGGTTTCGATTGTGTTTAGGGTTTTATGTATTTTATCTGTAACTACCGCCCCTTGAGGCGAGGGTTTTATTATGCCGTCGTTTTCTAATGTTCTCAGTGAGTACCTTATCATGTGTTGTGGTTGTCCTGTCATTTGTGAAAGACGTATAATGCCTATTGGGCCGTGGTCTTTAACTGTTTTTAAAACATCTAGATGTCTACTTAATAGGCTTAGTTCTTTTTCTGCCACATCAGTTATACTAGATCTGCCTTTTGTTTTTTCTTCCATAACACACCTCCTAAGTTAATTGTTAACATATGTAATGCGCTTCTTGTATATAAAGGCATTGCTTGAAAATATCATCCATGCTTATAAAAGAAAAAATATAAGATAGGGGATTTACATTCAGTATATCATGGCAGCTATAGGATTTGCACTATTATCTATAAGCCCTTTACATGAGAAAGATGTGTATGAATCTCTTAAAATGATACCTGAGGTAGTTGAGGTTCATCCACTTTTTGGCGAGTATGATATTCTTATAAAGATATCTTGTAACGATATAGATGAGATAGGTAGTGTGGTGATTAAAAAGATTAGATCACTTAAGGGTGTAGTTGATACAAAAACGCTCATTGGGACCAAGAGTTTGTCAGGATAAAAGTTTATTTTTTCTTCTGTTGACGGGCAAGGTATCTGATTCTTTCTCCGACTATTACCATTTCTGCTATGAATCTTATTTCATAGCTTTCTTCTTCGCTTGATACCTGCCCTACTATCAACATTTTTTCTCACACATCATTTTCATGCTAATTGCTAGCATTATTCACTATATTAGTATTTGTCTTTGTTACTATAAAAACATTTCTATTTTTTCAAAAAATATATGTAATTAAATAAAAAAATGACTAGTCTTCTTTCCACTTAGTGAGAAGAACACCAGCTATGAAAAAAACCAAGGCGAAAACAACAACAATTCCTGTATGGTATGCTGCCTTCCCAAAATCCATATTAATCATAGAATTACGCAACCCCTCATTCACATAATATAGGGGGAGCATATGAGCAAAATCTTGAAGGAACTGAGGCATTTGATCCAACGGAAAAAACGTGCCAGCAAGAAACATCATAGGGAAACTAATCGCACCAGCAGCTGTATCAGCTGTTTCCTCTTCTTTTACAAAACGACCTATGATCATGCCAAGACCTGAGAACAAGAAACTGTTTGCAATGATAATAGAAATCATCCAGATATTGATGTTAATCACTATACCCCAAACTAGTACACCAACCAAGATAGCTATCCCAGTGGAAAAGAAAGAGAGAAGTAACATAAACAGCATTTTTGCTAGTATCCACTCAGTTCTTGTAATGGGCGTAGTCTGAAGCTTCCGGAGAATACCATCCTTCCTATAATTTGTGTTACGCTCAATACTACCATAGATGCATAGCTGCATAATAGTGAAACCTATCATACCTGGTATGAAGAAATCAATGTACTTGAACTTCTTAGTAATGGTACTAACCTGGCTCATACCAACAACATGCCGGCCTCCACTAAAAACAAGGTTAAGCTCCTGAAGACTGCTGCCAACAATGCTACGTACAACAGATGTCGCCCCTTGATCAGATGGGTCGTAGTAAAACGAGAGATTAACGGATGCATTAGGGTCATAGAAGGACTGGTTGATCTTAGAACTAAAACCCTCTGGTATAACAAGTGCACCCCTGAGATCTTTTTCTTTTATATAATCAGTGATATTTTTATCCTTTGGTATAACCTCAACTTTTAGTATAGAGATGTTCTTCAGCATGTCAATGTATTGCTGCGACCAAACCGATTGATCCTGATCTTGAACATATAGGTTGTAGGTTGTGCTATCACTCCCAGAAAATATTGCACCAAAGAGTAATATCAATAAAACAGGAAAAACAACCGCCCAAAATATGGTACCAGGGCTTCTAATCCAACCCTTCATACTAGCGACAAAATCAGAGATAATGATATGTGGGTTCATTTATTTCTCCTCCGAAAGTCTTGCACCAGTTAGGTTGAGGAAAACCTCTTCCAAGTTAGATCTACGTATATCTATACTCTCATAGTCAATACAATCATGTCTAAGATTAGATAAAATCTCAAGAACCCTATCCCTATAATCAATTTTTATAGCGATATCTCCGTTACCCTCAGAACGCGCATCATAACCTTTCTCTCTCAATAAATCAACTGCATCAACTTCCCTGCATTTCTTGATATGAAGTATGCTACCACTACCATATTTTTCAATTAATTCATCTAGAGAACCCTCAGCTATGATTTTCCCTTTATGGATAATAGCTATATGATCAGCAAGATACTCCGCTTCCTCCATATAATGAGTGGTGAGAAAAACAGTTTTACCTTTTTTACGTAAATTTGCAATAACCTGCCAGACCTCACGTCGCGCCTTAGGATCAAGACCAGTGGTTGGCTCATCAAGGAATATTATCTCAGGGTCATTCACAAGGGAAATAGCTACACCAACTCTTTGTTTTAGGCCACCTGAAAGTTTTTTGTACAACATGTTTTTATACGAATCAAGATCCATAGCCTTTATGATATCATCCACATCAGCCTTTTTTTTGTAAAGCTTTGAAAAATAAACCAGAGTTTCTCTAACAGTTAGTCTCTCAAAAGAATGAAACTCCTGAGGGAGTATACCGATTATTTCTTTGACATCATTAAACGAAGTAGAAATATCTTTACCGAAAATCTTCACTGTACCTGCTGTTGGTTCACGTATACATTAGACCTCTTGCGAAATAACAATTTTTAACCCATAACACATACCCCTCTACATCGGATGGGATGTAGAGATGTTGAC
>JARYMC010000078.1 GCA_029907305.1 Candidatus Thermoplasmatota archaeon | reverse complement strand
TTGAAGCATCGGATAAAATTGTTTTATAGAAATTGGCCGTATAATGCCACTGTTGATAGCACTCAACAGTGGATTGATTGCTTTGTGTCAATGTATCATTTTACGAGGTGCTAAGTTGACAACCACTAGATTTTTATATTTCATCGCTATCAATTTTTCATATTATAGTATGTAAGATGTTATCTATAATTCAGTGATATTTATAAAATTTTATAATCTGTAATGTCAAGTCAGATCGGTAACATCGTTGGTTATGGCAGGGTTGTCTAAATTAGGAGGAAATATCTGGTCTACATTGTGATGATAGGTTACATCTTCTCCTCCTGAGAAAAATGTTATCCGCGTCATTTGAAATTACAATTAGTAAGAGACAAAGATAATTGGGCAAAATGAAGGATTTCAATCCTAGGTGAATTTGCCCGGAAATTAATGTTACATACTAAATACAGAAAAACTTTGATTATTTACCAACCAGAATTCTGATGTGTATTCGAAAAGAAATATCTTCTGCTTGTATAAAGTCGATGATTAAAAATCTAAAAATTTTAAAAAAATTAGATTTTCAAGAAAGCGCTTCAAGCATTTCTTCATCAAATAAAAAATTTCGTTTTTGTAACAATTCAGCTGGAGTCTTTGAAAGAAAATCTTCTGGGTTTTTTAACAAATTTTTAATATAACTATCCAATTTTCCTTCTAAAATTTCATTTGGTGATATCGTTGCATTTTTCGGAATTTGAAAATCCTTAGCCAAGGCTGTACATTTTATTGAATAATCTATCATTATCAGAGGTTTCTTTGTTAGACAAGCAAACAATGATGCATGATAACGCATACCTAAAATTGCATCACACTTCTCTATCTCAGATATAATTCTTCTTGGATCGGGGTGATATGAAAACAACTTTACACGACCTGAGTGTTTTAATCTTTCATATAATAATTTTGTAATGTCCTCGTCATTGCGTGAAGACCTTTCTTGTTTTCCTTGTAATGGAAAAAGGTACACAGTATTTTTTGTGTTTTCTCCAAGCCATATCTCCAATGATCTTGCTATTTTGTCGACCATGATAATATCATTTTTATTACTATCACGAAAAAATAAGTAAAAAGGTAGGATGGAAACGCCTATTATCTTTCCATAATGTTGAAATTTTGTTTTAGATGAAAAAGTTGGTAGAAAAGCCGCCAGATCAAATGATAATTTTACTTTATTTTTAATGTGCATTTCGTTTAACAGTTGTAATGACGAGCTATCTCTAACAGTTATATAATCTGCAGTTTTATATATTTTTTTTCTAATATATCGTCCCAATCGTGTAGAAACATCTCCTACTCCTATAGATAAGAAAATTATTTTTTTACAGCATATTTTAGCAAAGAGCAGAATCCCTAAATAATAAATTAATAAGTTCGAAATATTTATTAATTTACTTTTTGAATAATCAAAAATAAAAGTTCCACCTCCAACTATAAAAAAAGATGAACGTTTTAGTTCAAAAAGGAAGGTAGGTATCTTTGGTTTCACAATTTTGACTTTTTTTCTCATTTCTAGTGGTATCTCTATCGATTCCGTTGCGGAACAAACAACAAAAACGTCATTTGGGAAATGTTTATTTATTTCATTTAATAGAGCGTAAAGCATAGCGTCGTCACCAGTGTTCTTGTAACCATAGTATCCATAGATGAAAAACTGGCGTTTCTTATCTTGTATTGTATCTTTTTTTATCATATTGTTCTTCGTCTTTTACTTTTTAATATTATTTTTTTCTTCTATACTTTTGATGATTTCAATGAGGCGTTGGGCAGCATTTTTATCGCCATTAGGCTTAGGTAACCTTTGGGATAATACTTGCGCGTTATGTAAATAAGTATCATAATTGTTAAAAATCTTTTCAATTGCATTCAATAGATCTTTTTCTTTGAAATATTTTTTAGACAATATAAGACCTGCTCCATGTCCAACCATTTTTTCAAGGTTCAAATGTTGTTCTAAAAACATAGGAAATCCAATAATAGGTTTTCCAGCATATGCTGCAGTGTACACTGTACCTTGTCCACCATGGATAATTGCCAAGTCCACCATCTTATGCAATTCTTTTATAGATGGTACAAACTTCTTAGCTAAAATATTATTATTTAACTTAGGGAGTTCGTTTTCTTTCAAAATGTTTGTATATACTGCTATAACATTGTAGGGTGTTTTGTTGAGAGTTTGTAAGATTCTAAGGAAGAAGGTTTTTTCTCCGCTACTACCCATAGAAAGAAGAATTGATTTCCCAGGTTTTTCAAGGTGTTTTTTTATCTCCATGTTAAACTGTTTAACTTGTTGTGCGGGGAAGGTATCTGCAAATAACTCTTCTAGAATAATGATACCGATGTAGTTTTTAGAAGGGAATTGTTGTTGATTTGGGAAAATATTGATGAATTCTAAAAAATTCGTTATTAAAGCTACATCTCCAAAAACCGCATCCCAATCTGTTTTAAATGGTTTGATGTTATATTCTTTTGCAACCTTATTAAATTTATTACAAATAAATTTTATTCTTGGGAGATACCAGTTCAGAAAAACCAATTTTATTTTTTGGGGGAAAAGACGGGTAATCGTATTTTCGAGATAATCAGGGATTGAAAATTGAAATGATCCTAGACCTGGTGTTACAACCACATGAGGTATCTTTAGTGCCCTAGTAGAAATAGAGCATTGAGGGTTAGCGAATGAAACTATCATTTTAACCCCTGTTTTTTTGAACGCAGCGATTTCGTTTTTAACGGCTTCTCGTAAAAATGTTTTTGTATAAGGTGTCCTCCCTTTTTGTTCCCCTCGGAAAATGCTCTCAAATCTCCTAACTGATTCCTCAGTATAAAGAGGGTTGACTCTGATGATATCGCATCCGAGGTCCTTAACTAAGTATTCATACCGTCCACCATGGCTGAAGAATATTGCTCTTCCACCTAATTCCATGTAACGACGAGCAACAAGTATGGCACGGCCAGTTTCAGCTAGATTAAAGAAGAGGGGAAAAAAGCCAACTAATAGTTTTTCATCCAAATTATCTGCTTTGTTCATTTTATTACTCTTTTAATGTATTTAAAGTTTACAATAAACTCACTGTATATTTATTTCTTCTAGATTAATATTATTATTTGGTTGGATTATTATAACTTATTAATCTAATCATAAATTATTTAATTAAGTATTAGATGACTACTCCAGATATAACTTTATTTGATGGCATAAAAAATTACTATAGGCAATTAAAATATGAGATATATAATCTTTTAGAACATAAGAGATTGGTGATTAAATGGATTTCAAAGGGAAAGTCGTCTTGATATCAGGAGCCACAGGTGGCATGGGTGGAGAAATAGCAAGACAGTTATCTAAAGAAGGATGTAATCTTGCACTTTTCGCTAGAAGAGAAGAAAGACTTAAAAAATTATCTGAAGAAATAAGCATCGATAAAACTGAATGTATTTACAAAAAATGTGATATAAAAAACAAAAAAGATGTGGAAGAAGCTGTTAAGTTTACTCATAAAAAATTTGGCAGAATAGATGTTGCCCTATTAACTGCAGGTGTTTTGACACCCAATCCTATCGAAACCCTGGATAGCACCATAATTAAGGATTCTATGGAGATCAATTTTTTAGGTAATGTTTACTTTATAGAATCCCTATTTCCTATCATGAAACACCAAAAATCAGGTATCATTGCAGCTGTATCTACTTTACCAGATAGAAGAGGAGTAGCAGGTTGGGGTGCATATGGTGCTAGCAAGGCAGCACTGAGTTGGTTTATGGAGAGTTTAAGGGCTGAGGCTAAGAAAAAATATAATATAAACATTGTAACAATAAAGCCAGGTTCTGTTGAAACCCCAATGCTAGAAAATTATTATAGACCAGGTTCTATATCAGCAGAAAAAGCAGCAGAGATAATTATAAAAGGTATCAAAAGAGGAAAGAAAATAATCCAGTTTCCAGTTTTAACAACTATGTTAGTTAGAATCCAAAATATGCTTCCTGTATTCGTCCATGATAGAATTCCTATAGATGTACAGAAGGGCGACGGTTATCCTGTTGTTGAGGAGAACAGAGACGAAATTTTTAAAAAATAATAAAATACATAAAATGTTAACATCTGCTAAAACAATGTTGAGATCGTATGAATCAACTGTTTAATCCTCTCATATCATTATCATTTCTAAAGAATTATATACTAGATCCAAAAAGGATGGAAAGATTAAGTCCAAAACAACTTGAGCGGTATCGAGATAAGGCTTTACGAAGAATAATAAAATATGCATATGATGTACCACTATACCATAAAAAATACAAAAAAGCAGGCATACACCCAAGTGACATAAGAGGAATAAATGATATTAAAAAAATTCCTTTTATTTCAAAACAAGACTTGATAGATAATTTTCCCGATGGTATTGTTCCAGTGCATTATAATAGGGCAAAAAGCTATGTCGTGTGTACGGGAGGAACATCGGGGAAACCGGTCTCTATTTATACTGATTTTCCAACCATGCTTCGTTCAATAGGACCAATTCTTGTACAGATGCAGTATTTTCATTTAAATCTGAGGAAGATACGCCTTGCTCATATCGGGAATTTTAATCGTTATCGTATTGATAGCGTTGTTGAACAGCATTTCCTGCCAGAGTTACAGCATTTTTACTCATTGGAAAACATTCTGAATATAGATGTTAACGAGCCTGTTGCAAGTATTATGAATAGATTGAATGTGTTCAAACCTGATTTAATCATTTCGTACCCTGCGTTGTTTCAATATTTGGCATTTTTAAAGAGGAAAGGTTTTGGAGAAAATGTACAGCCCGCTCTGCTTCAGGTTGGTGGCGATATCCTCGATGAGTATACAAGACGGTACGTTGAGGATGCTTTTGGTTGTCCCATGTTAAATATCTACCCATCGGTTGAAGCGCAGGCTTGTATTGCATTTGAATGTAAGGAGAAAAGTTGGCATATTCACTCTGATTTTTTTCACGTTGAAGCAGTTGATTCCGAGATGAATTTAATATCTCCTGGTGAACGAGGGCGCATCGTGCTCACGCGACTGTGGGGGAGGGGTACTCCGATAGTCCGATATACTGGGATGGAGGATTGGGTTACGCTTGGCGATCGAGATTACTGTAGTTGTAGACTACGAAATCCTATCTTTAAAAAGCCGGTTGAAGGGCGTATGAAAGCGAACATTGTACTACCGAGTGGGAAAGTGTTCCCGCCAGGTGCATTCTGTTTTATTGAGCCAGTTCTTCATGATCTCAAAACGTTTAAAGTAAAACGATATCAGGTGGTGCAAAAGAAAATTGATGAAATTGAAATCTTACTAGTTATTGATGAGGAGCTTCGTCATATAGGGGCATCGGTAGATGAAATTGCGGAAGGTGTTAAAAAAATCTATCAGGAAAAGACTGGACCTGGAGTAATGATTACAGTGCGAGAAGTGGAGGAAATCAAAGGTGATCCCAACTCAGGGAAACCTGCACCAATTGTTGTATCACATGTTAAACCTGAAGAAGGTTATAGAATACTTGATAAATATTAGATTTCGTTTGATTATATTTAAAAATCCGTAGTTTTGTCATATATTGTTACCGTTTTAAGATGTGTAGGTAGTTGTTTTGATGCTATTTTTTGTCTTATAAAAAATGTTAAATATACACTCCTATATCTTATGTTCTTATCTTTGTTTAAGTAGAATTTATGAAGAAATAGATATAAATCTATATATGTCTAAAAATGGAATATAGTAAATCAAGATAAAGAACTCAATGGAAATATTAATATATAAATTATGTATAAAAATGAGTTGTTGTTAATCTTAAAATATGGATAAACAGGAGAATAAAAATGAAAATAATATTAATAATGCCTCATACTATTGGGAAACGACGTTTTTTCACCAGATTTTCATATCCTTCTTTGACTCTTCAACAAATAGCAGCTATAACTCCCAGAGAGCATGTAATAAAAATTGTGGATGAGCGTTATGAAAAAGTCAAATTCAATAACGACTATGATCTTGTAGGTATCTCCTGCTTAACCTATAATTCTTTACGAGGGTATGAAATTGCAGATGAATTTAGAAAACGAGGTATTCCTGTTGTCTTTGGTGGTTATCATGCTTCATTACTACCAGAGGAGGCTAAACAGCATGCAGATAGCGTAGTAATAGGTGAAGCGGAGCTTACTTGGCCTCAACTTTTGAAAGATCTAGAAAATGGAAAACTTAAATCATTCTATAGAGCAGATAGACTAGTAGAGCCTGAGTTTATTCCTGCTGCTCGACATGATATAGGTTCGTATACACTTATGAAGGCTATTCAGGCATCACGTGGATGCCCAACTGGATGTGAATTTTGTGCAATGCAAAAGGTGGAAGGTGCTCGTTTTAGAGGGAGGCCAGTAAAAAATGTAATTGATGAAATGAAAACGATTAAAGCTAAAACATTATTTTTCGCAGATGCTTCGTTAACTATTAATCCTAATTATACAAAATCCTTATTTAGAGAGATGGCTGTTTTAAATAAGAGATTTCATTGTTTCGGAAACATCAATGTTTTATCTAGAGATGATGAATTGTTACAGCTTGCGAATGAGGCTGGAGTTGAGAGATGGTATATAGGTATTGAATCTGTTTCTCAGGAAAATATTAATGCTGCGGGTAAAAGAACAAATAAAGTCGAGGAATATGGTGAAGCTATTAGAAAAATTAAAGATTATGGTATGGATGTGACCGGGTTCTTCATGTTTGGTTTTGATGATGATACTGTAGATATATTTGATAGGACGCTTCAGGCGATGAATGAATGGGGTTTAGATGAAGTATCGTTTAGTATTGTTACGCCTTATCCTGGTACGCGGTTATTCGAAAGGTTGGAAAAAGATGGGAGGATAACATCGTATGATTGGTCTCGTTATGAAGAGGGTAATGTTAATTTTAAACCATTGAAAATGACTCAAGAAGAGCTCTTGCAGGGTATTCGAAGAATTGCGGGAGATTTTTATTCCGTTAAAAGCTCTTTAACACGAAGTTTCAATGTTAATCACTTTAATCCGGTAAAATCATTCGTCACATTTGGAAGGAATATGGCTTTACGGTCGTTTTATAAAAAAGAAAAATTGAATATCTTGACAATGTCACATTAACTTTTTTTGTATGATTTACAAGCTTTGCG
>JARYMC010000077.1 GCA_029907305.1 Candidatus Thermoplasmatota archaeon | reverse complement strand
AAAAAATAGTATAAATTTCTACTTTCCGAAGTACTGAGAGAAAACAATAGCCTATGAACTAGAAAAATTTATTTTAAAAAATAAGGTAGAAAATGTTAAGTTGCTTGTAAATGATTTCATAAAAAACCATCCAAAATACAGTAAACATAGAAGAGAAATGTATCACATAGCATGTCAGATGATAGAAAACAAAAAAAGATAAACAAAAAAATTTCCTTTATATGATTACTCCTTTTTTTATCACGGTTTCTACAAGGTTAACGCCAAAATGATATGGTATAAAACTATGGTTTGGGCAATCTAAGATTATTATATCTGCTTGTTTTCCTTTTTCTAGGCTACCTATTTTGTCATTCATTTTTATTGCACATGCTGCGTTGAACGTAGATGCTGTTATTGCCTCTGCTGGCGTCATTTTCATGTTAAAACAAGCAAACTGTATGATAAGCTGCATGTTTTCTGTCCAACAATTAGGGTTAAGATCAGTTGCTAGAGCAACTGGTACACCTAATTCTATAATTTTTCTTGCATCAACATATTTTTGCATCATAAGAGAAAACGGTGTGCCTGGTAGGAGAACACCTATGACCCCTTTTTTTGCCATCTCTCTAAGGCCTTTTTCAGATGATTTTAGCAAATGGTCTGCACTGATAGCCCCAATGTTTGCTGCTAGAGATGCACCACTTGTGTCAACGATTTCATCAGCATGTATCTTTGGTATGAGGCCATGTTTTTTGCCTGCTGTTAGAATTTTTTTTGATTGCTCTGTTGTGAAAACACCTTTTTCGCAGAACACATCACAGAATTTTGCTAAACCCTTTGTTTTTGGTAACATATCCTCTATTACAACGTTTACGTAGTCACCTGGTTTTTGGTCCTTGGGGATAGCATGTGCACCCATAAAAGTAGAAACGATATCGATTTTGTGTTTTTCGTTTAATTTCTTTTGAACTTTAAGTATTTTGAGCTCATTTTTTGTATCTAATCCATATCCGCTTTTTGCTTCGCATGTTGTCGTACCATATGATAGCATTGTGTCTAAGCGTTTTTTGCTTTGTTCAAAAAGTTTTTCTTCAGAGGCTTTTTTTGTCTCTTTTACAGTGTAAAAGATTCCCCCACCTTTTTTGAGGATATCCATATATGAGATTCCTCTAAGTTTCATTTCTAGTTCGAATTCACGTGACCCTGCGAAAACAACGTGTGTATGTGGGTCAACAAAACTAGGCATCACAACTTTGTTTGATGCATCGATTGTTTTTTCTGCGTTGTACATAAGGTTTTTACCAACGTCTACGATTTTGCCGTCTCTAATTGCTATAGAACCACCTTTTATTATTGACAGGTTGTTCATCTGTTTTTTTACCCTCGGTTTGTTATGCCCATGTAGGGTGATTAGTTCATTGGCATTTTTTATTAGAATATCCACGTTTACCATGTTTTTGCCCAAATAGTTAAAAGAAGAACTTAGATTAAGTTTTACGGTATGTTTATGGAAAAAATCGTTGAATGTGTCCCAAACTTTAGTGAGGGTAGAGATAAAGCTGTTATAGAAGCTATCGCAGCGTCTATAAAAAGTGTTGAAGGAGTTAGATTACTTGATGTTGATTCCGGGGTGGATTTCAACAGAACCGTTTATACATTTGTCGGTGAACCAGAGCCTGTTCTTGAGGCAGCTTGTAGATGCGCAAGGGTTGGTGTAGCACTTATTGACATGAGGAAACACAGGGGCGAACATGCTAGGATGGGTGCACTAGATGTTATGCCTTTTATCCCAATCAAGGGCGTAACAATGGAGGATTGCATCCAGCTTTCAAAGAGGTTTGGGGAATGGATGGCAAAAGAACTAGGTGTACCAGTGTTTTTGTATGCAAACTCAGCGACAAGACCTGACCGGGTTAGACTACCAGATATAAGAAAGGGAGAGTACGAGGCTCTTGAAAAAAAGTTCAAAGACCCATCTTTTAAACCTGATTATGGTGAACCTGTTTTTGTACCAAAGAGTGGGGCTACAGCAACTGGTGCAAGAGAGTTTCTTATAGCATATAACATAAACCTTAACACAAACGATAAATCAATAGCATCAGAGATCTCAGGGAAAATTAGGACTAGTGGATATGTTAAAAAAGATGAAAAAGGCAACCCAGTAATTGGTGCTGATGGACAACCAGTGAAGATCCCTGGGAGGTTCAAAGGTGTTCAGGCTGGTGGTATGATGTACAACGAGAACATCGCACAGGTTTCTATGAACCTGCTAAACTACAGAGAAGTAAACCTTCATGATGTCTTTGAGGCTGTTAAGGAAGAAGCCGAGAAACTAGGGGTAAAAGTAACTGGAAGCGAAATCGTTGGTGTCGTCCCAAAAGAGGCTTTGGTTCTTGCTGGAAAGTTTTATGCTAAAAAAGAGAAACTAGTTATTAAAAACGATGACGAGCTTGTTTCTCTAGCGATTGATAAACTTGGTCTCTCTCAGCTTTATCAGTTTAAACCTGAGGAGAAAGTGATTGAGTATATGATTGAGGAAACAGGTCCACTTGCTTCTATGAGTGTAAAAAGTTTTCTTTCTGAGCTTGCATCTAGCAGCCCTGCTCCAGGTGGTGGTAGCGTTGCTGCACTCTGTGGTGCACTAGGTGCTGCTTTAAGTTCAATGGTTTGTAATCTAACTATTGGTAAAGAAAAATATGAGAGCGTGCAGTATGAAATTAAGAAGGTTTTGAGAGAGAGCGATCAGTTGAGAAAACATCTAATCAAGCTTATAGACAAGGATACGGAATCGTTCAACGAGGTTATGAAGGCGTTGAAAATGCCAAAAGAGACTGATGAGCAGAAAGAGAAGAGGAAAGAGGCTTTGCAGAAAGCATATAAGAATGCTGCTATGATTCCTTTTGAAACAGCAAAAAATTGTGAAAAATTACTTGATTTGGCTATGGTTGTTGCCGAGAAGGGCAATCAGAATTCGATTACCGATGCTGCTATTTCTGCTTATATGGCTAATGTTGGTGTGCAGTCAGCTGTTTTGAATGTTAAAATTAACTTTGGTTCAATTAAAGATGGGTATTTTGTGGAAAAAATGCGTAAAGAACTAGATAAAATAGAAAAAAATAGTAATAGCAAAACTGATAAGATAGTAAAAATAGTTGCTGGAAAGATGTAGCTTATGAAATCTGATATTGAAATTGCTAGATCAGTAAAACTTCAGAATATTTTCGATATAGCTAGTAAAGCTGGTTTTAAGGATAATGAAGTTATTCCTTTTGGTGATTACAAGGCGAAGATTTCACTTAGTGCTTTGAACAGGGTTAAAAACAACAAAAATGGTAAACTGATTTTGGTTACAACCATTAACCCTACTCCTGAGGGGGAGGGTAAAACCACTGTTACTATTGGTTTAGCACAAGCCTTGTCTAAGCTTGGTAAAAAAACCTTGCTTGCTATTCGTGAGCCTTCTCTTGGTCCTATTATGGGTACTAAGGGTGGTGCCACTGGTGGTGGTTACTCCCAGGTTCTACCCATGGAGGATATCAATCTTCATTTCACTGGTGATATGCATGCTATAACAAGTGCGCATAATCTTCTCGCTAGTCTTCTTGATAACCATATTTTTTATGGTGATGCTTTTCATATTGATCCAAGATATATTGTTTGGCCTCGTGTTCTGGATATAAGTGACCGTTCATTGAGGAAAATAGTGATTGGTCTTGGTGGTCCTCAGGATGGTGTTCCTCATGAGGTAGAGTTTGCCATTACCCCTGCGTCTGAGATAA
Organism: Candidatus Thermoplasmatota archaeon; assembly: GCA_029907305.1. NCBI lineage: Archaea > Methanobacteriati > Thermoplasmatota > Thermoplasmatota archaeon. The sequence goes on along the minus strand of JARYMC010000077.1, from coordinate 3,489 downwards.
TGGCTATCCTGTGTTTATCAAAGGATTTGGATGATCTTAAAGAGCGGCTTAGTAGAATTATAGTAGCATATACGTACAACAACGAGCCTGTTACTGCTAGGGATTTGAAGGCTGTTGGTGCTATGGCTATGCTTTTAAAAGATGCAATCAAACCTAATCTAGTACAAACAATCGAGGGTGTGCCAGCGTTGATACATGGTGGTCCTTTTGCGAATATAGCACATGGTACAAATAGTCTTATCGCTACTTGGATGGGTTTGAAATTAGCTGATTATTTTGTTACAGAGGCTGGTTTTGGTTCTGAGCTTGGTGCAGAAAAATTCTTTGACATAGTATGTAGGGTTGGTGGTTTAAGACCAGATGCTGTTGTGATGGTTGTTAGCATAAAAGCATTAAAACGGCATGGAAAAGGAAACGATAGAGCCGCTGTTCGAAGAGGGTTGTCTAATCTTGAGAAGCATCTTGAGAACATATCATGTTTTGGTGTACCTGTTATTGTTGCTATAAACCATTACACTGGTGATAAAAAAGAGGAGATAGAGATCGTTGAAAGGTTTTGTTCAGAGAAAAACATTTCATCTGCTTTGATTGATGTATGGCGTCATGGTGGTGAGGGGGGTATTGAGCTTGCTGGTAAACTTGTTAGTCTTATTCATAACACGCCATCTAGGTTCAGGTTTTTGTATGATGTTAAAATGCCTGTGAAAGAAAAAATTGAGACTATTGCTGAGAAGATGTATGGTGCTGATAGGGTTGTTTATACTGTTACTGCTGAGCAGGATATCAGGCTTTGTCAGAAACTAGATTTGGATAAGTTGCCTATTTGTATAGCTAAAACACAGTATTCCTTGTCAGATGATCCATCTTTGCTGGGGAGACCAAAGGGTTTTAAGATAACTGTTAGGGAAATCAAGTTTTCAGCTGGTGCGGGTTTCTTGGTTCCTATGACCGGTAAGATTACTACTATGCCTGGTTTACCTATGAAGCCTAGTTCTGAGAAAATAGATATTGATAGCGAGGGTAATATAACTGGTTTATGATAGAGTACATTTATATAACGATATTATGTAAAAATAAGGATACATTGATATATAATATATTGTATCCTTTTTTTGGGGTAGGCCTATGAGTATTGATGATCTTAAATCTCACATAGATGATATATTAGATGTTCTCAGTGAGGATTCAGAGAAAGGTGTTAGCCGTGAGGAGCTTGAGAGGGAGTTTAAAAAGTTTTTAGAGTATGGTGTTCCTGTTGAGCAGGCTAAACAGACTTTGATCAAAAAGTTTGGTGGTGCTGGTGCTGTTTCTGCTTCTGCTGAGCGTAAGTTACTTGTTGATGTTAAACCTAATGAGTCTAATGTTAATTTGTTATGTCGTGTTATAACAATTAACCCGAAGGAGATAACTGTTAAGGGTGAAAAGCGTAATATTTTTTATGGTATACTAGGTGATGAGAGTGGTACTGCTCCGTTTACTGCTTGGAAGGATTTTGAGATAGCTAAGGGTGATGTTATAGAGGTTTCTAATGCTTATTCACGTGAATGGCGTGATAGCGTGCAGATCAACTTTGGGGATCGTGTGAAAATCAAGAAGACTGAGGAGGATAGGCTTCAGGATGTTTCCTATGAGCCAAAAGAAGTTAAGGTTAGGGATCTCAAAGCAGGCCTTGGTGCTGTGGATATCACTGCGCGTATCATTGATATTAATGAGCGTGAGACTGTTGTTGATGGTAAAACCAAAAAGGTTTTTTCTGGTACTATTGGTGATGAAACTGGTAAAGCCCAGTTTACGTCATGGCATGATTTTAATTTAAAAGAGGGTGATGTGGTTAGGATCACTGGTGGTTACATAAAATCTTGGAAGGGTATCCCTCAGCTTAGTTTTGATGACAAAGCGGTTGTCAAGAAACTCGATGGTAGTAAGATTTCTAGGGATGAAATAAAAACAAGTAAAATACCTCTTCATCTTTTGGTTGAGAAGCGTGGTGCTTTGGATGTTGAGATTGAGGGTACTGTTATTGAGATCCATGATGGTAGTGGTATTATAACTCGTTGCCCTGAGTGTAACAGGAGTGTGGTGGATAAAGAGTGCAAGACCCATGGTAAACTATCAAAGGTTAAAACTGATCTTAGAGTGAAACTGGTTGTTGATGATGGTTCTGGTTCTGTTAACTGCATAATTGGTAAGGACGTTGCTGAAAGGATCTTGGGTAAAACACTGGATGAATGCAAGAGGATGGTTGAGAAAACAAAGGATGACAAGGTCTTGGTTGATTTGATTAATAAAACTTTTTTTGCTCGTAGACTTAGGGTTGATGGTAATGCTTTGGGTGACAGTTTTGGTACAACTGTTATAGCTAAGAACGCTGAGCTGGTTGATGTTGATATAAAAGAAGAGGCTGAGCGTTTGTCTCATAGTTTGGAGGAGTTACGATGAGGCGTGAGACTGCTTGGAGGGTTTTTGCTGGTGAATACAATGACTCGAATTTTGAGGTGAAAGGTACGGGGGAGAAAACACCATCCTATGTTATTACTCCTCTTGGTGCTAAGGTTAACAGGTTGTTTATTGTTGGTGTGCTCACTGATGTTGAGAATATCTCTGAGAGTGGTGAGCTAGTTAGGGCTCATATATCTGACCCGACTGGTGTTTATACTCTGTATTCTGGTCAGTATCAGCAGGATGCAACTGATGTTCTTCTTGCTATTGAGGTGCCTGCTTTTGTGGCTGTTCTTGGTAAGGCTAGGACGTATAAACCTGAGGAAGGAGTCCTATATGTTTCTGTTCGCCCTGAGAAAATAATGGAGGTTAACGCTGAGGCTCGTGACCAGTGGATTCTTGAGACATGTGAGTCTACTAAGGAGCGGATAGAGGCTGTGCTTGAGGCTATGAAGATGAGTCCGGCGAATGCTTATGATCTTAGGAAGCTTGGTTATAGTAGGGATCTCTCTGATGGTGTGGTTGCTGCTCTGAAAAACTATAGTAAGGTTGATATCGAAAAATATATTACGCTGATCCAAGAGTCTTTGCAGTATCTTAGACCACGCAGAGAAGAACTGGCTTCTTTTGAGATTGAAGGTAAAGAGGGAGAAAAACCGACAAAAACCAAGAAAACAAAAGATGATATGAAGAAGAAAGAGACTGAGACCGTTGAGGTTGATTTTGAGGAGATAGAAAACAAGGTTTTAGGGGTTATAAAAGAGATAGAGGGAGAAGATGGTGCCTCTTGGGATGCTATTGCTAAAAGATGTGAGAAATCTGGTATTAATAGAGACTCTGTTGAAGAGGCGCTCAACTCGCTTATGGAGAAGGGTTTGATTTATGAGCCTGTTCTTGGTATTATTAAGACGACATAACAGGATTCATAACAGGATTGGTAAACCCCCTGTTTGTTTTTTTAATTGTTTTTTAGGGCTTCATCCCGAAATAAATAATTAAAGAAAAAAACATTCATTTTTTCCTATTAGATGGGATGTGCCAAGAAAAGGA
>JARYMC010000076.1 GCA_029907305.1 Candidatus Thermoplasmatota archaeon | reverse complement strand
ACTAAATAAATGTATTTTTTTTATGTTGAGTCAATATAATTTTTACTTTTCACCTCACTATTATTCGGACAACGCCGGTTTATACCAAACTTTTATAAATGGGATTGTCATTCCCGAGAACTACATCTCCACATAGTATATGGAGAGAAAGGCATAATATAACACTCGTTGAAGTTCTATGGCTGACAAAAAAACTGTTGATACAGTCGAGAAGATCTTAGAGGAATCTAAGAAGCTTAATAGGAAATTCAAACAAAACATTGATTTAGTGATAAACATAAAGGATTTTGATCCTAATAACCCTAAGACTCGTATTGATGAAGAGATTATTCTGCCCCATGGTAAAGGAAGGGAGTCTAAGGTTGCTCTTTTTGCGGGTGGTGAGCTTGCTAGTAAATCCAAAGGTCATGTTGATTTATTGATTAAACCTGAGGAGATCGAGGATCTCTCTAAGGATAAGAAAAAACTTAAGAAGATAGCTGATGAGCATGATTTCTTTATAGCTGAGGCGCCTCTTATGCCAACTATTGGTAAAACCCTTGGTACCGTTCTTGGTCCGAGGGGGAAGATGCCTAGGCCTGTTCCACCTAACGCTGATATCTCTGGTATGGTGAAAAACCTTCGTAAAACTATTAAGCTGCGTTCTAAGACAAAGACTTTTCATACAGTGGTTGGTAACGAGCAGATGCCTAAGGAAGATATCGCTGACAACATAGAGGCTGTTATAAAGAGGCTTGAGAGTAAGCTGGAGAAACCCAGGGTTGATCTTGGTTCTATCTATGTTAAGACCACTATGGGTCCTCCAGAGCGAATTGTTTAGGGTGATTTGTTTTTATGGCTCATGTAGCAAAATGGAAACACGGGGAAGTGGCGGAGTTAACAAATCTGCTTACAAGTAACAAGGTTGTTGGTATAGCTGAAATCGGTGGTATACCTGGTCCTCAGATGCAGAAGATGAGGAAAAACCTTCAGAAAAACGCTGTTATACGTTCTGCAAAAAACACTCTTATCCTAAGGGCTCTTGATGAGGCTGAAAATAAGGCTAAGGGGATAAGTGGCCTGAAGGGTGCTGTAAAAGGTCAGGCTGCGGTTATTGCTACTAATATGAATCCTTTTAAGTTGTTTAGTCAGATTAAGGCTACTCGTGCTATGACACCTGCGAAAGGTGGTGAAACCACTCCTCATGATATTTCTGTTAAAGCTGGTGAAACTAATTTCAAACCAGGTCCCATTGTTGGTGAATTGCAAAAAGTTGGTATACCAGCTATTATCCAGGATGGTAAGGTTGTTATTAAAGCAGATAAGGTTCTTGTACCAGCTGGGAAAAAGATCCCCTCTGATGTTGCGCAGATGATTACGCGCCTTGAGATATACCCAATTGAGGTTGGTATGACACTTCATGGTGTCTATGAGGATGGTAAGATATTTGGTCCAGATATTCTTGATATTAACATTGATGAATTCAAGATGAATCTTCAAAAAGCTTATAGCTACGCTTTTAACCTGGCTATGGAATCAGCTTGGGTTAACAAAACCACTATTGTACCGTTGTTGCAGAAGGCGCACCGTGATGCCTTCATTCTCGCAATTGAAAAGAACATAATCACTAAAGAGACTGTTAAAAGTTTGTTGTCTAAGGCACATATGAACATGGTTGTTGTTGCATCACGTATGCAACAAGAGGCTTTAGATGAAGATTTAAAGAAAATGATAACATAAAAAAAATTTTACAGGAGGAAAAATAAAATGGAATACATATACAGCGCACTTCTTCTTCACGCCGCAGGCAAACCTATTACAGAAGAACACATAAAAAAAGTGTTGACAGCTGCTGGTGTAAAAGTTGATGAAGCAAGGATAAAAGCTTTGACTGCATCCCTTGAGGGTGTCAACATAGACGAGGCTATAAAAACAGCTGCTGTTACGATGGCTGCTCCAGCGGCACCTGCAAAAACTGCTGAGGCATCTGCAGAAGGAAAGAAAGAAGAAAAGAAGAAAGAGAAAAAAGAAGAAGTCTCTGAAGAAGAAGCTGCAGCAGGCTTAGGCGCACTATTCGGATAAAAAAAACCAAACAATGGTTTCAACAAATATGCAATTTGGTGTGCCATGTTATAATGGTTACCAGAACCATATTTGCTGAAAAAAACTTATTTTTTTTAATTTTTTTTTTTAAACTAAAAACCGGTTCTTAGATTACATACGCAAAAGGTGGGGGACGGGATGCGTTGATAGGAGGAATGTGCCTCTTATGTGGAAAGCAGGTACTTGAATTTACCTCCCCTGTTTTTACTCCTTGTCCCCCATTTTAATAATCTGTTTTTTAAATAAATAGTTTTCCCCCTGAGTTTTTTTCTCCTGTTTAAAATTGTTTTATAGGATAATAAAAAAACGTGTTGTTTTCTTTTTTTTATAGGTTAACCAGAGTTAACAAAAAGGGTTAACTACATCCATGCGTCAAGGCCTTTCTGCTCAGTCGTAGAGATATCAGAAAGACCAAAAGCACCCTGTATATAGTTTTCAATCATTTTTTTGTACCATTCTAAATCAATTTCGTTTGTGTTTTTCAAAAGATCAACAGGGTACATGTAATCAATTGGTTTAACACCACTTTTAGAGGGGTTGGTGATACCTGGTAAAGGTTTTTTTGTTACAACAAACTTTAGTTTAATGCGTGTTCTAACCGGCTGGCCAAGAAGCTTCTCAAGTGCAGCGGAGCGTTTACCAAAAACAGAAGGAGAACCATCCTGAATAGTTTTATAACGTTTAGATGGTTGAACAGATTGAACTAGTGTTAAATCATCCAAGTCAACTTTAGATAAATCTAGCTTAGACAAAACCTCTCTCGTCTTATTTTTGATACTATTTTTAACCATGCATCTAGCTTTTTCCTCGTCATCCCAGCATGGGTTTTCTTTTAAAACAAGCATCATTATCTCCTCGAGTACTTTGCGTGCGATGTTTGCTTTGTCGGAGCCCTTGAAGTTGTTGCCCTTTGTTATCATCTCTATCTTGCCGTCTTTTTCATCAAAGATAAGGTAGTTTTTATGTTTCACAAAAATCATGCAGTCGTGTATCTCTGGTTCTAACTCAAAATCAGGGTAATTTAGATTCTTCTGCCATTTTTTGTCGCATTCTTCGATTGCATTTATGGCTACCTCTGGTTTGGTGAGCCAGGCTTTTTCATCAGGGTTTTGTGGTATCCCAAGTGTTTTTGAGAAGTTTGGGAGGTTCCCAGCTGAGCGGGAACAACCAAGGTATATACCATCTGTGTCTCCGTAAACCACGCGGATGTTCTTGTTTTCTAGATATTTCAGTGTATCAGCTAGTATCATCTGACCTTTTGTTGTGATAGCAGCTGCGCCCCAGAGATTGAATTGTCTACCAGTAACTGTAGGTGCTGCAAGAATCCCGTGGGTTCCCGCGTTACGAGCACCTTTCATGCTTTGGTACATCATCTTAAGCCTCTGCAACTCAGCTTTATCACCTTTCTTTTCTGCTTCTTTAAGCTCTTTTTTTATCTTTGCGATCATGTTCATTATACTAGTCATAGCTTGGTTTACGACACCTAGTGAATCATCTATTTTAACCCCAAGGATATAGCCTTTGTCTGCGTATGAGTCCTCAAGATTTATTTCCCGCCAAAACACATCCCTTTCCTCAAAAAAACGTTCAGGTAGTTTTTTCAGCCATATGTATGCATCAGGTTTCTCTTTCTTGGAAGCAAGTTTCACAGTGTCTGCTCCTATGTTCATAGCCTTTAGAATCGTTGGGTACATTGCACCAACATCAGCTACAACAACATGGTACCATGGTATGAAATCAGAACGCGCCTCTTTATCAGGTTTTATTGTCATACCACCAGGCATATGATAGCTAAGTGATTCCTCGTCATCAACAGCTCTTTCGTTGTAGATAACATAGGGGTATTCAACCCATTCAGGCATCTCATCCCCATATTTTAGGACACGAACAAAATCTTTTGAGAGTTGTTCGCGTTTCTTTTTTGCTTTCTTGATTATATCCTCCCTGGTTTTACAATCATTGAAGTCTCTAACCAAGACCTGCGATATCGACTTAACCCTACATATAGGGGGCATGATCTTTTTTTGAACTACTCCACGTAAAAGAGCCATATGGTCCCATATGTTAACAGCACCAGCTGGTAGGAGCATATCAAAGGGCATACAGGTGATAAAAGCCAGTGGCAAAGCCTGCTGGATAAGATTCAAAGTCACACCTATTTGCTCTTGTACATCCTGTTTATTGTACTTTAGGGTCCTAGCATCTATCTTGATCTGAGATGGTGACAGAAAAACCCTGTCTTTTACTACAACACCTAAGAAAGGAGCTAGGGTTTTAAGGCTGAATTCATCTAGAAAAGAATAAAACTTCCTTGCCGCAAGATAAGTGTCAAAACAGGTTGGGTAGAGCTGTACAACCTCGGAGCCGACACCAAAATGAAATGATTTATCAAGCCTGCAATATTTGTTAATAAAACACTGGAAAATCTTTTTTTCATCCTCAGATAGATTTTCATGGTTGTTCTTCAGAATCCAATTAATTCTACCATAAAGGTGGAAATTATCAAAACCTACTATGTTATGGCCAGATACAATGTCACAGCCACCAAGTATCTTACACATATCATATAGGTTTTTGATTTCTTCATCGATGTTATGTGAAACAAGCTGTTTAACCTCTAGGTCCTCCCAGTTAGATGGGATATCAAGTATGTTAAAACTGAATTCTTCTTTTTCAAGGTTTTTACTTGACTCAAAAACTAAATCGAAACTAGAATAACCTATTATGTCAATGGGGACATCGTTTTTTCCTTCTTCGTATTCTGTGGTTTCGATGTCATAGACTATGATTTTTAGTTTCTTTTTTTCATTGTTTGTGTCAAAAAGCCATGTTGTACCATTGGCTGCTAAATCCAAAAGAGCCCTCTGGTGGTATGGTATATCGTGTTCTGCTGTGTAAAAATCGTGGTTGAAAAAAAGGTGGTCGCTAACCTCTGGGACGAAATATGATTTTTTTGTGTAGACCTTGAAAACCTTTCTTTTTTTGTTGAAATCCCAGAAGCTTTTGTAGTCCTCAATTTCACTGATTTTTTCTATTTTATTTAACTGGTCTGTTTCAGAGTTTTTTGTTTCAAGTTTTTTTATTAGTTCTTGCCTGTTTTTTTCTAGGTCCTCGTTTTTTTGGCAGAAAACTAGGAAATATGGTTTATGTAGCTCTGATATGAGCTGTGGTGGTTTTTTATGGTAATACAGATAGTCTGGTGAGACTCCAATTAGTGTGTCGCTCATAATTGTTTTTTCTTCCCTGCTTAAACAAGCACCTAAATATATGTTATCCTACTTAAATTTGTTATAATTAATCTTATATCCATTTATTATATTTCATTTCTTTGATTTTTTATGACGACGAATATTGTTTACTCAAAGGAGTTTGATAAGCATGATAACATAGGTCATCCTGAGAATGCTAGGCGCCTCCGGGTTATGTATGAGGAGCTTAGACAAGCGCCTTTTTATGATGAGCTAAACATTGTTGAGCCAGAGATTTTGTCTGAGGAGATGCTTCGTTCAGTTCACTCAGATGAGATGATACAGGAGATAAAGGATATAAGCTCTGGTGGTGGCTCATGGATAGATCTCGATACTTATGTTTGCAGCTCAGATTATGAGGTTGCTAGGCTTGCAGCAGGTGGTGTTCTAAAGGTTTGTAAACAGGTTTTAGCTGGCAGAGCTAGCAACGGTTTCGCACTGGTTAGGCCACCTGGTCATCATGCCTCTCGTGATAGGTCGATGGGTTTCTGTCTTTTTAACAACGCTGCGATAGCAGCAAATGATATAGCAAGAAAAGGGAAGCGTGTACTACTTTTTGACCATGATGTACACCATGGTAATGGTACGCAATCTATTTTCTATGAGCGGAAAGATGTGATGTACCAATCATTTCATCTATCACCTCATTATCCTGGTACTGGTGGAACCAGCGAGATAGGCCTGGGACCTGGTAGAGGGTATACTGTAAACGCTCCACTTGTTCATGGGCGTGGAAACATTGCTGTATCAGAGGTGCTCGACGAGGTTTTTTTACCAATCGCACAACAATTCAAACCAGATATAATCATTGTGTCAGCTGGTTATGATTCTCATCATTCTGATAACCTCGGTGGACTAGCTCTTACCGCTAACTTTTTTGGTGAGATCATAAAAAAACTGCAGAAAATCCAACCAAGGATCGTTTGCACACTAGAGGGCGGATACAACCTGAGCTGGATAGGGAAATGTTTATTGTCACAGATCGGACAAATGACAGATCATCCTATGAGTTTTAAGGATTCTGTAGAAGAAAACCCTGATGTAAAAGATATTGTTAAAAACCTAAAAAAAGAGTTGTCAAGCTACTGGAAAATATAAAAAAAATTTTTTTTAGTCAAAAATCATTCCCATACCAGTAGCAGCAGAGTCTTCTTGTTGTTCTATCTTTTTGTTGATTTCCTCTGCCTTCTTTTTATCCAACTCGTTTATCCCCAGTTCTTTTGCAAGCTCCTTAGCCCTTTTGATACCTTGTTCACTACCCTCTATCTTCAGGTAGGAGTTGTTGCCTTTCATTTCAATTGAGCTGGAGTCTCTTATAACTATACTCTGTCTGCTAACTGTATCATCCTTTGTTATAGTGTTTATTTTCCCTGCGTCCTCGGGTTTAAACTCGAGAATGATATAGGTCATGTCCAATAATCACCTTTTTTCAGCGGATACAAATAACTGTATATAAAATTAATCTCGTCTAATAAGTTTTCCGTTTTCATCTATTTCTTTGTTTCTTATCCTAGTTGAGCTTATTGGTTTACCATCTTCTGCTAAAACAAGGGGTATTTCAATTATTTCCAAGGGTTTTTTACCAAGTTTTTTCCGCTTTTTGTTTATCTCCTCAGCTGTTTTTTTTGTCTCTGTTGACACAACTATTGCATCAAAATCTCCTTTTATTGAGGGACCAAATCTATCGTATATTGGTTCGATTTTTACTTTGTTTGATATTTTTTCTTGAATAAGATATTTTTCTATGTTTTGTTTTCTTTGATCGAAGTTTTTTATTTCACCTTTTGTTTTGGTTATATCCCCTGATGTGATGCCTATGAAAACCAAGCCTTTTTTCCCAGCTGTTTCTAATGCTTTTTTTATAAGGGTTTTATGTCCTCTGTGTAACGGGTTGAATGTTCCACCTATGCAGACTTTCATAAATAGTATATAGTATGTTAATTTTAATAAAACTAGTGCCCAGTTTTTTTTGTTATTTGCTGTTATTTTTCTTGGAAAACATATTTTGGGTTGTGGGGCGTTGTCCGGAAAATAAATGTAGAACAACTTCAATATCATATCTGGATGGGTTGCAAACAATACAATAAAGAAA
>JARYMC010000075.1 GCA_029907305.1 Candidatus Thermoplasmatota archaeon | reverse complement strand
CGACATTATCCTTAATTTTTGTGTTTTTTTCAATTTCACCTTCTATTTTTTTATCAATTTTTTTCAATATTTCTTCATTTGCATCAAATAAATCCCATGGATAAACCACATCTCTCCATTCTTTTAGAGAAACACCAGCTATTGTTTCTTTTTCCAAAAGCATGTTTATAGAATCTGTGATCTCGTATTCCCCTCGTAATGATTTTTTTGTTTTTTTGATAAAATTGAAGATTTTTCTGTTGAAATGATAAATGCCTGCGTTTATTATTTTTGAAAATGGCTCATCCATTTTTTCATGGATTTTGCTGATTTTTTTTCCTTTTAATTCAATAATGCCGTATTCTTTTGCGTTTTCTACTTCTACTAATCCTATTTTCATTCCTTTTTTCATAATGTTTTTTATGTCGTTTTTACCAAAAATTGTGTCCCCGCATAAAACAATGAAATCGTTAACAAAATGCTCCGTCATCCCAATTGCGTGTGCAGTACCTAGTGGTTTCCCCTGATTTAAATATTCTATGTTTACCTTCCATTTTTTGCCGTCACCAAAATAGTCTCTAACCATCTCGCTTTTGTAACCAACTACAAAGATGAAATCCTTTAAACCAGCATTTTTTGCATTCACTAGGTTCCATTCCAGTATAGGTCTATTGGCTACTGGTAGCATAACCTTCGGCCTAGTGTAGGTTAAGGGGCGCATTCTTTTCCCTTCACCTGCGGCAAGGATTACACATTTCATATCTTTCACTATCTCCAAATTTTTTTATTCAACTGTAACAGATTTAGCGAGGTTACGTGGTTTATCTATAGAACAACCTTTTAGGTTCGCAACATGATACGCTAGAAGCTGCAGTAGAACTGTGATGGTTATACAGGATAGCATCGTCTGGTTAGATGGGTATCTGATGATAAAATCTGCATATTTGTCGATTTCTGTGTCGTTTTCATCAGCTATAGCAATCACCATTGGTCCCCTGGTTTTTACTTCACCTATGTTCGCAAGCATTTTATCGTAGGTGAAATCCCTGGTTACTATTGCTACAACTGGTGTGTTTTTTGTTAGGAGCGCAAATGGACCGTGTTTTAGCTCACCAGCAGCAAAACCCTCCGCATGGATATATGATATTTCTTTTAACTTAAGGGCACCTTCTAGGGATAGTGGGTAGTTTATCCCGCGACCAATGAAGAAAATTGATTGTGAGTCTTTAATTTGTTTCGCGATATCTATTATGTCATCACTTCTATCAAGTATCGCTCTAACTTGTTTTGGCAAATCTCTAAGATGAAGCATATACTGGTATAACTCGTCTGAACCTACTTTATTATTGATTGAGCCGATTTTTAATGCAACTAAAAATAAGACTATTATCTGTGAAATGAATGTCTTTGTTGCTGCTACTCCTATCTCTGGACCAGACTGAGTGAGGATATAGCCATCTGCGATCCTAATAGCTGTGCTACCGATGACGTTTGTGATTACCAGTGTTTTGCACCCTGAGCTCTTAGCCTCTCTCAAAGCAGCTAAGGTATCAGCTGTTTCACCTGACTGTGTTATAGCTATTACTAGCGAGGTTTCTTTTTTTGTCCCAAAATATCTGTACTCAGATGATAGTTCAACAGAAACAGGTATGCCTGTTAGTTGCTCTATTAAATATTTTCCAACTAAACCTGCATAAAATGAGGTGCCACATGCCACAATATATATAGAATCAAGGCTATTGTTTAGTAGTTTTTCCACGTTATCAGGAAAGTTTATTGATCTCTCTATCTCCGATATCCTTCCTCTTAGAGCCTGATTTATGGTGTCTGGTTGATCATATATCTCTTTCAGCATGAAATGCGGGAAACCAGATTTCTCAGCATCCTTTATGTCCCATTCTATTAATTCTTCTTTCTTTTTTACTTCTTTTTTGTTCTTGTTAAATACTTTAACTGAGTTTTTAGTGAGTACACATACTTCGCCGTCATCAATGAAAATCACCCGATTTGTGTATTTAAGTAATGCAGGTATGTCTGATGCAAGAAAGTTTTCGTTATCCCCGATTCCGACAACAAGTGGGCTCTCGTTTCTAGCTCCAACTAGTTTATTAGGCTCATCTTCGCATATAACAGCGATAGCATATGAGCCTTTTAGTTTTTTAAGAGTTTGAAAAACCGCGTTTTCTAAGTTGCCATTGTAATTTTTTTCTATCAAATGAGCGATTATCTCTGAATCTGTCTGTGATCTAAATTTAACACCCTGTTTTTCAAGTTCTTCTCTCAGTTTTTTGTAGTTTTCTATTATCCCGTTGTGTATCACAGCGATTTTTTTGTTGCTGCTTAGATGAGGGTGGGCGTTTTCTTTGGTGACCGCACCCATTGTAGCCCAGCGGGTGTGACTAATCCCAATGCAGCCTTCGATGTGGGGTATTTTTTTTTCGAGTTTTGATATTTCTCCAACGTCTTTGAAGATCTGTAATTTTTTCCCTATTACTCCTATTCCTGCTGAGTCGTAACCACGGTATTCGAGTTTTTTAAGGCAGTCGATGAGTATTTTATCTGCGTCTCTAAACCCGTTATACCCAACTATTCCACACAATTTTACATCACTCTGATTCCAGTTGATATATTTTTATTTATGGTTTTCATTGGTGTAGTCTCACATTTTCTGCCTATTATGGTTCCTGGTTCTACAACGTTATGGGGTCCTATGTTGCAGTCTTCTGCTATCATAGCTCCTATGACTTCTAGTTTTTTGAATTCATCTTCTGTTTCTATTGTTGCTTTGCCCGCGTACCCTGAGAAATTGTTGCCTATTATTGTTCCTCTTGCTATGATTGAGTGTGATATAAATGAGTTTGAGCCTATATGTACATCATTCATTATAACGCTGTTTCTAATCTCAGAGAATGGGTGGATTATGGAGTTGTTGCCTATGGTGGTTGATGGAAATATGCAAACATTAGGTCCGATTTCGCATCCTTCTCCTATTATTGCTGGTCCTATTATGTAGGATCCTGAGTATATTTTTGTGTAGTTTCCAATTGATACGTTTCCTTTTATTGTGACGTTTTTTTCTATTAGTCCTGCTTTGGATGAGCCTGCATCTGTGATCATTAGCTCGTTTACAGATATTAGGTCCCATGGGTATACTATGTCCATCCAGGATTTAGCGATGATTGTGTTTATGTTTTCTCCGTCTTCAACTATTGATTGTATGACAGAAGATAGGTCGTGTATGCCTTGTTTAGATAGTTTTTCTATTTTGTTGAATATGTTTTTTGGTAGTTTGTATATGCCTGTTGATATGAATCTACCGATTTCTTCTTTTGGTTTTTCTACGATTTGTTTAAGTGATTGTTTTTCTAGGAATACCACGCCGTATTTTGAGGGGTGGGGGTGTTCTTTTATAAGCATGGAGTATTTTGATTTGTCTTTGATCAGGTTTGATATACTGTTTTGGTCAATGATGTTGTCTCCTGATAAAACTATGAATGCGTCTTTGATGTGGTTTTTTGCTTTTAGTAGCGCATTAGCTGTTCCTAGTTGTTTGTCTTGTACCACATATTTTATTTTTATGTCATTGTAGTCTTTGAAGTATTCCATTATGACTTCTTTTTTATATCCAACTACTACTATGATTTCGTTTATACCACTTTTTTTAACGGCATCAAAAACATGTTCTAGTATTGGTTTGTTACAGACTGGTAGCATCACCTTTGGCATGGTTTCAGTAAATGGTCTGAGTCTTTTTCCTTCACCTGCGGCTAATATTACTGCCTTCATATTTTAAAATCTCCTTTTGGATGTAAGCTTTATTCGCATATTTTACGTTTTCTCAATAAAAATTGATAAAAGATAGGGGAAAATCATGTTTTTCTTCTATGTATATCTTCTTTGTCTGTATAGTTTTTTGTCAACAGTTTGTATCATCTGAGTAATGTTTTTATCTGATAACCCAAGGAATTTTATTATCTCTCTTATGTTTTGTTCAGGGTTTGATATTATGTTGTTGTAGTTTATGTATAGTACTTCTATGTCGTCTCTATTTGTCATCATTTTTTTTATGGTGTTGTTTAGTTTTGTGAAAACTTTTTTTGTTTCTTCTCGTTTTTCGTCTTTTTTACCAGTCATTTTTTCCATTGAGTCTAGTATTTCTTCTATGTTTCTTTCTGTGTAGATTATCTTGTATTTTCCTGGTGGTAGGTATTTTAGTCCATATGCTGTTATTTTTATGAATTTGCCTCTGTATTTTTCTAATGGTAGTGTTTTGTCTATTAGTTTGTTTATTATTTTTCCGCCTTCTAGTTCATAGTACCCCTTGGGGTTGTTTTCATCTGATTGTCTTTTTGTGTCATAGGCTATTGGTATACTACCAGCTTGTAGTATTTGCATGATCATTGATGTACCAGATCGTTCTAGTCCTGATACGATGTAGTTGATTTTTTCATCTAGCTTCATGCTAACCACTTTATTTTATATATCCTAGTTCTTCTAATTTTTTTATTACTTTTTCTGCGCTTTCTTCAATAGTTTCTTTATCTGTATAAAGTATCATCTCAGGTTTTTCAGGTTCTTCATATGGAGCGTTTATACCGGTAAAATCTTTGATAAGTCCTTCTCTTGCTTTCTTGTAGAGACCTTTGGTGTCTCTTTTTTCGCAGGTTTCAATGGATGCTTTTGTATAAATCTCTAAAAATCTTCCTTTGCCAACTAATTCTCTGCAGAAATTTCTATCTATTTTATATGGAGAAATAAAGGCGGTTATAGTAATTAAACCTGCATCAAAAAAAAGTTTTGCTACTTCAGATATCCTCCTGATGTTTTCTTTTCTGTCCCGGGGAGAAAAACCTAGATCCTTATTCAGTCCATGGCGGATGTTATCTCCATCAAGAACATATGATAGATACCCCATTTCATGTAATTTATAGGCCACCTCATTTGCAACGGTAGATTTACCGCTTCCAGAGAGACCCGTGAACCATAGTACCACACCTTTTTGTTTTAAAAGTGATTCTCTTTCTTCCCTGCTTACTTTATGTGTGTGCCATACGACATTTGTTGCTTTTTTCTTTTCCATTTTTTTATCACCTTTGTTTTAGAAAAACCAATATTTTTTCTACAAAAGAATCGGTTTTGTCTTTGGGTGTTATTACTCCAAAGACTTCTTTTTTCCCCCCACACTTGTATCCCAATGATTTGCCTTGTTCAATCAATGGTTCTAAATTTTTATTACTTCTCACATATATTTGATCTTTATCGTCAAAGAATCCTGTATTTATGACGATGGTGTCTTTTCCTGTATCCCAAGCAATTTTTCTTGTTACGGTTGATATAATGTTGTATTTTGTATTAATCTTTTTAAGAATCATTCCCTGTATTTCTTTGGATGGTTTTTCAATTTGTTTTTCGATTTCATCGTTGAGTGTTATAAGATTTTTGTTCCATTTTTCATTTTTTAGTATTTCATCAGCATCATTATAGGTAAGTAAAAGGTGCGGTGCTTTTTCCACAGCTTTTTTATCACCTAGTTTGTAGTTGGAATCTAAAAGATAAACAATTTTTAGCATATTGTCAAAACTTAGATTATTTTTCTGACAAAAATCTGTTATTATTTCATAGAATAATTTGTTGTTTTTTATTCTCTGCTCGTGATCTCCAACAACACCGAGTAGTGCAAATAGGTTTACATCATTACCAAGGAATTTGTTGATAATCCAGCTTGCTGATGGATATTCATCTGGATTTCCTCCTTTAACAACTGGATTGTGATGAAAAACTTCTCTTATTTCTGATCCCAAGTGATGGTCAAATATTAATATTTTAGATTTTTCTGCTAACTTTTTTATGTTATCCTCAGGCAACGACATATCTACGACAATGATAAAATCATATTTTGAGTAATTCTTTAACTCCTTGTCTGTTAAAAAATAGTTACCTAGAATAGGTGTTTTGTTTTCGATTTTTTTATTAGATAATTTTTCTAATAAAAGTCTCGCGGAACAGATACCATCAGTATCCCAATGATGTACCATAAGTCCTTGGCCCTGTAATTCTTCCAACATGATCTTTCCCTTTATTCCACAAATGGTTTATCGAACTTCAAAATGGTCTCTGATACCTCTTTTCGCATCATGTTTTCTGGTGGTATTTCGCCGTTCATAAGTAGTTCCCTTATCTTTTTTCCGCTGAAGTTGATGTGATATTTTTCTTCATGAGGACATATTTTTTCGTTTACCACTGCGTCGCATTTTGTACATCTGAAGAAGGATTTAAAGAAAACAGGTGTTATACCCAAGTCGGGGAATTCCTGGAATATCATATGGGCATTGTAGGGGCCATAGTAATTACCTATGCCTGCATGGTCTCGTCCTATAATGAAATGGGTGCATCCAAAGTTTTTCCGCATGATTGCATGGTGTATTGCTTCGCGTGGACCGGCGTATTTCATTGATGTTCGAAGAATTGACATGACTGCTCTTTCTTTTAGATAATAGTATTTCATTAATGTTTCATATGCTGCAAGTATAACATTGTCTGTAAAATCTCCTTTCTTTTTCTTCCCAATAATTGGGTTTATGAATATACCATCTACGAATGTTAATGCTGTTTTCTGGACATATTCATGACCGATGTGTGGCGGGTTTCTTGTTTGGAATGCAACGATTTCTTTCCATCCTTTTTCTTTGAACAGGAAACGTGTTTCTTTTGGTGTAAGGTTGTATTCATCAAATTCCCTAGTTTTACTTTCAAGAAGTGTTATTTTTCCACCAAGTAAAAATTGTTTCATGTTGTTTACATTTGCGACTCCAGGGTGGTTTGTATCTTGTGTACCATATACTGATTGTGCCAGTGTTTTTTTATCGAATGTATAGATTTCGTCGATGTCTAGTATAGAATGAACACCTGTTTCTGTGTTTGTGAGTAATATTTGGTCTCCTTCTTTCAGATCTTTTATTTCTTTTTTGTCGAAATCCAACAGAATCGGTATAGTCCACGGAGTCCCATTCTCCAGTCTTTTTTCTTTTATAACGTTTTCTAGATCATTTTTGCAGAGAAAACCTTCTAGCGGCGAGAACACTCCTTTGGCTATGTTTTCTATATCTTCTGCTAGATTTGTGTTTATTTCAAATTTTGGTAAATCTGCTACTTCTGATGGTTTTCTTTTTATGTGTCTGTCTACAAGTTTTCCGCCGTGTGGTTTTGGCATAATTTTTCGCCTCAGTCTAGATAGCCTAGTGCCCTTAGTCTGTTTTTTATTTTTTCTTCGTCTTCTTTGCTGAATGCTTCTTCTGGTTCTTCTTCTGTGCCTGATATGACTTCTCGTAGTACGTATGTTACGTATGATGATAGTGAGTTGAATCCTGTTCCTTGTATCCGTTTTTTTATTTTTTCTGCTAGTGGTGTTGGTATTGATATTGTTGTGTATTTTTTATCATCTTTTTCTTCTGTCATTTTTTATCACTTTTTTCCTTTTTAACTATATGTAATTATATATAATGATATGTAATTATAATATAAAACTTTTATCTATTCCAAATCTAAAATTGATTATAGCTTACTATTTGATAAAAATAATCAGCTAAATAGTCTGTTTTATATCTATTCTAAAAACTGAATAACCCTTAATTACTATATAACCAAAAAATCTCCTAGTGTCATAAAATGATTAAATTTTATAGTTCATCACCTCATTAATTGTCCAAATATGATCAGTGAATCCTGCT
>JARYMC010000074.1 GCA_029907305.1 Candidatus Thermoplasmatota archaeon | reverse complement strand
AAACAATGGTGTACCACGTCGCTCAGAAAAGGTACGTCCACAGGTTTTACACTGAAACAGATTCATGTGCTCATCATCCCCATACTTCCTTATGAACACGATGTTTCCTTTTCCAGATTTATGGTAGTTCTTACATTTTTCAAAGGGACAAAACAAGGTCTTCGCTCGTTCTTTCAACTGCTTTCTTTTTTCTATGGTTATCTTACATCCCATCCACATATCACCAAAGAAGGTAATACAATTTATAATATTTTAATTATGCTAGGACACTAGGAAAATTTGGGGCAACACTTAAAAAAGGCGTTGTTAAAACAAAAAGATTCTATGGTTGATTTGTGGTCTGTTTTATTTCTTCAAAAATACCTGTTTCTTTATTTTTTCTAACGTTGTCCCAATTGAAATATCGCCCATTCATAGATATATAAACACCTGGTGGTAGTACTTGTACAAAAGCCAATGAACTACCTAGGTTAAACAAACCATCTGAGCTACCAAATTTATATGGGATCATAGCACCTGTTAAAACAATTGTTTTATCCTTTATTGATTTACCAAGAACCTTTGCTGTCTCAGCCATAGTGTCAGTACCATGCGTTATAACAATTTTATCCTCCTTAGCTTTTTTACAGCTCTCAAGAATAAGTTTCCGGTCATCATCAGTCATATCTAAACTGTCTTTCATCATCAAGGTGGTGACATCAAATTTCAGGTTACAATGTCCAAGTTTCAGCATCTCAGAGATATGTGTTTTTTTGAAAAATAACACACCCTTTATCTCGTCGTATTCTTTGTCGAATGTACCACCTGTAACAAATATTTTTATTACCATATATGGGTGAGGGTATATGTGAAGATTATTAATATTTTATCAGAAAAAAACCTTCTTTTTATCTAAAAAAATAAATGGTTTAGCGGAAAACAAACAAAACATTTGAAACACCCCTTTCAGTTATCTATTTAAAAAAGAGAGTGCATATATGAACATGTAAAATTTGTGGTGGAATAAAAATGATTAAAAATTTTAGCGATAGTAAAATTGTAAAAGTCAAATGTAGTTTTTGTGGTAAAGACATCGAATGCCCTGAGGAGATGTTAAAAACATCTAAGAAACACATGTGTTCTGAATGTTTTCAAAAAGCTGATGCTCTCAAAATAGATGATGACCTAGAAAACATTCATGTGGATATGCCATTGGATGAGTTTGTTGATACTGCTATCGATAATTTTACACGAATGGTAGTAAATGATGTTTTTCCATAGATATGGTCTGAGAAAAAAGAAGAATTAAAGGAACTTTCAAAGAAAGATCTTTCAAAAGAAATGTTTGGTGCAGGCGTATATCTTGGTGTACAAGCATTTTTAGATTCCATGAAAGAATTTGAGAAAAACGAAAAAAAACAGAAAAAATAGTTAATTATTTCTTGATGATTGATAAGTGATGGGCCCGGCAGGACTTCAGGAGGCCAACAGGAGAGAATTTTAGGAGAGTTTTGTAATAAAAAACAACTCTGTTTTTATTGGCAATTGGAGCTATCTCTCTACCTTTTTTTATTTTCTTTTTTATAAATATCTTATTTGCTTCTTATGAAAAGCAAATACAAAACTCTTAAAAGGATAAGATCTATGTGGTTTTTACGGAGGTTTATTATGACACATCACAAACTCATTATTGGTAACTGTATGGAGATGCCAGAGATCCAAGACAAAAGCATACATTTAGTAGTAACATCACCTCCTTATTTTAACGCTCCATTTGATTATGAGGGTTTATTTAAAAATTACTACCAGTATCTTGGTGTTCTTCGTCGGGTTTCTAAAGAGCTTTATCGGGTTGTAGACGATGGTAGAGTCGTTGTTCTTAACATCGATGATATGTTGGTGAATGGAGAGAAATTTCCAATTATTGCTGATGCAACACGTATTTTTTTAGATGCAGGATTCAACTACAGAGACAGAATTACATGGAAAAAGCCAGATGGATACCTGAGAATCAGCAGACGAAGTGGCGTGATTCTGCAAAACCCTTACCCCATGTATTTTTATCCAGATAATCTTCTCGAAAGCATTATCATTTTCCAAAAAGGTAAATTTGATTATAAGTCAATACCACAAGAAATAAGAGAACAATCGAAAATTGATACGAAGAAATTCCAAGATAAAAAATGGTTTATGACGCTATGGGAGATGAATAATGTGCTCCCTGGGTCTCCTCTTGAAAAAGATATTGCTGCATTTCCGGAGGAACTACCGTATCGGGCGATAACCTTATTTTCCTATGTCGGTGAAACTGTCCTTGATCCATTTGCTGGTTCTGGAACGACGATGAAGGTCGCTCGGGATCTTGGTCGTAACAGCATCGGGATAGAAATCAAGGAAGAACTTATTCCGATTGTAAAGAAAAAAACCGGTTTCGATGGACAAAAGCGCTTAGATGGAAATACTGATTCTTTTGAAGTGATTGTTCGGGAGAAACCACGGATGAAAAAACAGCCGATGACGAATGCAGTAGAGGTTTAATATATGGATATTTTCGCGAGCATCAGAGGAATTGATTATACGCCATTATTGTGCAAAGAGTTGAACACATATTCTTTTCAGAAACTAGGTGTAGCGTTAGAAAATGATGCTACATTTGTTCTTTCTTTTAATAGGAAAAATCAGATTGCAGTAAGCTGGTGGGTTTCAGCTAAAAGAACACGATCGTATCCATATGCACGTATTTATGATTCTCTCAAATTCTCTGGTCGAAGAGTTACAATCATTCCTATTGTGAAGGATGAGGGATTTGATGGTGATCGGGATTTTTTGCAATGGGATACGATATCATTGATGAGTCTCCTTGGGGTCTATGTCATCATATCATATTATGGCGATGCTCTACAAAGCTCACGGTACAAAAATAAAATCACGAAACAACGGTTTAATATCAGACATGTGAAAAGAGAGTTGAAAAAATTGTTGTCATATCAATCTGATGCATTACATTGGAATCTCATGCAAATTGAAAATGTAGGAAAAATTAGCAGGAAAGCATTAGAATCATACGGAAAGATATCTCAAAAATTAGGGGTGAAAATGCATTCTCGTAGTTCTGCTGAGAAAAGAATCAAAGAATTACTTAAAGGTAAAGAATCGTTCATTAATCTATCAAGAAATCTGGCTGAAAAAGCTCAAAAACGAGAAAGTGTCACTAAACAACCAAAAGAAAAATTAACAGGAAAAAAGGCTACACTGACGATAAAAAATTACCTTGGTGGATACTACTTTTTTACCGTTGATGAGTTTGAACTGCATGGAAAAGATGTATATTTGATCGAGGGAAAACATACTAAACAGAACAAACTCCCTTCAAATGAAGATATAAAAGATGGGCTTCTAAAGATGATATTGTTTACTAATCTAAAAGATGTGATAATTAATAATAAGAAATATAACTCCATTTCATTACTGAAATTGACAACGAAGAAAGATTTCAAACTATCTAAATTAAACAAGAAACAAAAACAATTTTTCACTCTTTTGAAAAAAGAAGCAAAGACAAACGACTTCAAAATTATGGTCAATAATAAGATTATCTAAACTGGAGAAGTTCCAATAATTCGTGGAGAATTTTTTCTTTTTGTCACTGATGGCGCATCCTTGTTGGTTCGTTCCTAAATATGCACTTATCCTTGGCAAAACCTCTCCTGTTGTGAGTAGTGGGCCCGGCAGGATTTGAACCTGCGACCAACTGGTTATGAGCCAGTCGCTCCACCAGTCTAAGCTACGAGCCCTTAAAACCAATGGGCATAATATAACTTCTACTACTTAAAATTTTGACCTTAAAAACTTATGCAGTAGTTTAAAATAATCTATTAGTCAGAGTTTAAGCTACCAGGTAAACACAATTTTTTAATTGATATTTAATCAAGTAGTTTTTTCCAGAACGATGGCAGCTCTTTATTCAACCCTGTTTTCCACAATATAAACTCCACATCCTCCTCTTCGTCCATATTACCTATCTCTCTTAAGAAGTAATATATATACTCTATCTGTGAAATTGTCAATTTGACAAAAGAAATAATATTTTTTTAAAGAGCAAAATTCATTAATTAGTATAGGTTAGATTATTAGTGAAATGGTGGATTTATCAACATTAGCTAGGTATCCTTTCTTGGATGATTCTAAAATTTATGTTAAAAACAATGCTATATCTGTAGAAGATCTTTTAGAAGACCCATTGTATGAACGTGCTCGTACAATAGGTGTAGAAAGACTTGATAAGACCTTTAAGGAGAGAGATGTAGGTAATCGGAGCTTGGCGACAGAATCAGATTGTATAATGGAACTACTATCATATCCAATAGCAAGAATGATAGCTGTATGCATAGGTGATAACTATTTCAAAAGACGATATGCATTGGGTGAGGCGTCACATGCGTATAGAAACCTCATAAATGAACCGACCTCTTTTTTGATAAATGTTTCAAAAGAATTCAACTTGGATGTGAAATATTTTGAGGATACGAACAAACTGAGTATATTTTTCACTGACTACATACATAACGCTCCGACGAGGTACAAGGAATGGAAGATGATAAACAGGGAGATGAAAAACGGTTACATCAAGATATCGCATAAAGACCTTGCGAGGCTGATACAGGAGGCTCTTAGACGGCGTATAAATGATGAGTTGGATAAAATGAAATGTGACGAAGCTGTTCAGAAAATATTCTCATCTGATATAAGAAGAATACAAAACATGGTTTCAACTCATAGGAAAAATATAGAGGCTGCACCAGTTGGTAAACTTAGCATAGAAAAACTTCCACCATGCATGAAAGACATGCTAGCGGCTATACAGGCTGGTGAAAACGTGCCACATATGGGTCGTTTTGCTATAGTCGCTTTTTTAAATTCACTAAAACTCAGCACAGCGGATATACTAAAGATATTCAGCAGCGCACCTGATTATGAGGAAGACAAAACAAGGTACCAGGTGGAACACATAACAGGTACCATATCATCAACATCTTATGCGCCGCCAGGATGTGACAAGATGAGAACCTATGGAATATGCCCAATAGAAAAGATAGATGAACTATGTAAAAAAACACGCCACCCATTAAGTTACTATAAAACTAGATGGAGAGAAAAATGAAACATTTCATAACCTTTGAGGGAATTGATGGATCAGGTAAATCCACGGTATCAAAAATTGTTTGCAAAAAACTAAAAAACCATGGCTATAAAGTTGTTTTGACCTATGAGCCTACAGATACTTGGATTGGGCGTTGTGTGCAGAAATTTATAGAGACTAATGCTGACCCTTTTGTAACCTCTTTTGCATTCATAGCTGATCGTATGGAACACTGTAAGCAGATACAAAAATGGTTAGATGAAGATTATATTGTGTTATGTGATCGTTACGCGGAATCAACCTATGCATATCAGGGTGCGCAGCTACAAGATCATGTTAAAAATCCTATGAAATGGTTGAAGGAGTTATCAAAAAAACGTATAATAACACCGGATAGAACATTTGTTTTTGTCATAGACCCAAAAGAATCCTTATCTCGTATACAAAACAGAAGTAAACTTATACCTTTTGAAAAGATTTCTTTCCTGGAAAAAGTACATAAAAATTATTTGAAAATAGCAGTTGGTAAACGTTTTATGAAACTTGATGCAACAAAAAGTATTGGGGAATTAGCAGATATCTGTTTTATGGATATTGTTAAAAAATAGAGTTTTTCCGTTTTGAATGATAGATAATTATTTGTATATGATATTCTATTTTTGAATTGATATATTGGATGGGATACTCAATTGCGTAACTTAGCTAAAACAGTTGTAATACTAATTATAATGCCAATTCTGATTGTTGGTCTAACTTGCTTAGACACATCAGCTAACCAGAATGTCCCATTTAAACCACGAGCGTTTCTAAAAGATTCAATTCTTACACCAGGTGATTTCCATTATCTGAATGTAACACTGGAGTTTGAAAGCGAAAATATTTACATCGTTGCTTACAGCGGAAAATATTTGCCAGAATCTGAAGTGCGCTCCACTAAAAACTATTACAGATGGGAATATAATCAAGGTGTTTGGATAGATGCAAGTGGTTATGATTCCACTTACATAGATAAGGGTAAATGTATTAGAACCAACAATACTTATTCTTTCTGTATAAGCCTCTCTGAAAATGTTAACCCTGGTAGTTGGACTATCAAAATATTTGTAGACAATAAGGAAGTTTCTTGTAATTCATTAAATGTTATAATTGGTGATTTTTGTCTTTTCTTTTCAACAATTGTTGGTGTATTTCAACCATGCATTAAAAATAGAAATTTTTTAGCTGAAAAAGATTTGATATGCAACGATCAAGAAAGAAAGATGATAGTATCGGAAAAAAATATTGATGAAACTGCGCATCAAGTTATTAAAAAGCAGGCTAATTCCCAGGAGGATAAAACGACTATCAATAAAAAATTTTATTATTCTATCTTAAATGAAAAGCCTTTGGACAAACAAGAACTTGTAAAATCAAATGTTTTTACTTATCCGCGAAGTAAATTAAAATTAATTGAAAACAATGGGGCTGGCTCTTTATTTTTGGATAAAAATTTTGGTGATTTAAGTGGTTTTTGTAAGAATTTTTTTGTTTTAGTTTTAGCAATTTTTTTGATTGTATCTTGTTTTTCTCCAATGATTATTGCTCCAGAAAATGATGCTGATATTACGATTATTAATGTGCAGAGTTACCCTGCTGTTGGTGACGAATGGATTGTTATGTTTACAACCGTCGGGAGGGCGAATTTGATTATCACTGCTGTTAATGGGACTAATTGGTCAGATAATAGCAACGATTATGATTTAAGGTTTTTAGAATTGAAACGTGGTAACGAGTCTTTAGATTATGAGTGGATTGATAATTCTGTTTTTGTTAGTAATTTTTCTGCTGATGAGATTTGCTTTGAGGTTTCAAAGGTTCTTACCCCAGGTAATCACACGCTTATGTTCTGTTTTGGTGATGATATCGCATATGCGTTTAACGATGCAGTTACCAATACGTCAGTTGATGATATCTCTCCCTATAATGTTGTTTATACGCCATATGATATTACTGCTACTGGTAATAGCAGTTTAGATAATGTTACATTGTGGTATCGTTGGAGTATAGATAATAGTAGTTGGAATAGTAGTGCTTCTTGGGTTAACGATAGTGTTGATAGTAATAGTTGCAATGTTGATGGTTCTGCTGATAAGGGAACAGAGACAAACTTTGCAAATTGTCAAGGGGTTTTTCCTGATACTTATGTTATGACACTTCAGGAGAATCAGACAAATGATTTAACTGATCATAAAGATGCAGTTGATAGCAATACATCAAACGTTGATGGTAGTGCTGATAAAGGTGTTGAGACTAATTTTCCGAATGTGCAGGATACGAGTCCAGATGCAGATGTTATGGTCATACAAGAAATTGACCAAGGTGTTTATCACCAAGTTGAGTTTATTTCCGCTGGTGCTGGTACTGCTGGTACAGGTACATCGTTTAATGTACCATATCCAAGTAACCCTCAGCAGGGTGATTTGTTTATTATGCAGGTTATGATACTGGGTACGACAACCTCGGTTAATGTTCCCTCTGGTTGGAATATAATGTATGGACCAAATACAACTGGAAATAATGATGGTAGGCAGTGGACGTTGTATAATTTCAGCT
>JARYMC010000073.1 GCA_029907305.1 Candidatus Thermoplasmatota archaeon | reverse complement strand
ACACTATATGAAACATCACCAAAATATGTCGGCTGGCAACCAGGATCTAACATGACAATGAGACTCTATGCGGAAGTAAGCCACTATTTCATAAACCTCGATCAAAAATTCAACAACACAATAGAGAGCCCAATAACATATAATTTTACTGTTGACAATAACCCTGATATCGGCAAAACCCCTCTGGATAGTTTGAATTATGATCTGCCTCATCCAATTAATGTTAGAGTACCTGGTTTTGAGGCTATAATATTCATCGTGTCTCTAGTCATAGTCATTTTAATCTTTAAATACAAAAAGAAGGATCGAAGAAACCAGAAATGAAAGAGTTAAACATTTTTTGTAAAAACCTAAAAAAAAATTTTATACCAAAAAGCGTGGATACAAAAAACCCTGTTCATTGCTGGTCTGAAAAAGACATTTTAGATGGAAAAATTGTTGATGCTTTTGTTATTATTTTCAGGACAAGAGGTTGTTCTTGGGCTCTGAAGTCAGGTTGTACAATGTGCGGATATTTTAACGACAGCACCTGGAAAAACGTATCTGATAATGACATT
Organism: Candidatus Thermoplasmatota archaeon; assembly: GCA_029907305.1. NCBI lineage: Archaea > Methanobacteriati > Thermoplasmatota > Thermoplasmatota archaeon. Next base: position 7,280 of record JARYMC010000073.1, on the reverse strand, counting down.
TTAACACAATTTGATAGAGCCATGCAAAAATACTCTGGACAAAAAATAGTTAAAATATTCACCTCAGGCAGTTTCTTAGATGATGATGAGATTAAACCTGAAGTTAGAAAGAAAATTCTTGGAGTCCTCTCAGAAAAAACAGATAAAATATCTGTTGAATCAAGACCAGAATATGTGAAAGACGAGAAACTTTCTAAGATAAAAGAAATTGTCCAACCTAAAACATTTGAAGTTGGTGTTGGTCTTGAAACATCTAATGATTTTTTACGGGAACATGCTATAAACAAAGGATTCACATTTGATGATTACAAAAAATCCGCTAAACTTTTTAAAAAACATGGATTCAAGCTTAAAACCTACGTGTTAATTAAACCACCTTTTATAACAGAAAAACAGGCTGTAGAAGATTGTGTCAACACAGTCAAAGACATCAGATCGTACACTGATGTTGTTTCTTTTAACCCAACAAATGTCCAGCATCACACTTTTGTTGAGTATCTCTGGAGAAGAGACCAGTATAGACCACCATGGTTATGGAGCATTGTAGAGATATTAAAACAAAGTAAAACAAAAACAGATGCTTACCTTAAATGTGATATTACTGGTGGTGGAAGCAGACGAGGAGCACATAATTGCCCTAACTGCGACCATAAGATTCTAAATTTGATAGCAAAGTTTTCATTAAACCAAAACATAAAGGTTTTTGAAGACCTTGACTGTGAATGTAAACAAAAATGGTTAGATCAAATAGATATAGAAAATTTAACCTTTGGTTCAATCGTTGATTTTTTGGTGATAAACAAATGAAAAAATATGTACAAAAAAACGATGTAGTCGTATTAATCGATTCGAATCTAAGAAAAATTATTGTAGACACAGCTGGTAAAACAGATAGAATCAAAGGTGTCGGGGTAATAGACCCGGTAACTCTTGTAAAAAAAGAATATGGTAAACAAATTGAGATCGGAAACAAAAAATTCTGGATTCTGAAACCTTCTTTGCAAGATAAATTACAGAGTCTAGACCGCCTCGCACAAATCATTTTACCAAGAGACGCTGCACACATAATTATGAACTGCTCAATTGAGTCAGGTCACACTGTTCTGGAAGCAGGTATAGGCTCTGGTTCATTAACAATTGCGTTAGCCTCTGCAGTTGCTCCAAATGGTAAAGTAATATCATATGATGTTAGAAAAGACTTTATTGAACATGCAATGAAAAACCTTAGAAGAGCAAAACTAGAAAAATACGTTACAACAAAACTTAAGGATGTTACAAAAAAAATCGATGAAAAAGAATTGGATGTAGTTATTCTCGACATACCAAACCCTTGGGAAGCGGTGAAACATGCTTGGAAAGCACTGAAAATCGGTGGTTACCTATGCTCGTATTCTCCTCTTATATCACAGGTTGAAAAAACAGTTAAAGAAATAGGAAAATATAGTTTCATTGAAACCAAAACATTTGAAAACATACAAAGAGAAATGATAGTCTCAACACATGGTACAAGACCTAGTTTTGACATGCTAGGGCACACAGGTTATCTAACATTTGCAAGAAAAGTATTATAGTTTTATGCCACGCTGATTCTGGTAATTCCCAGATTTTTTATCATAAAGTTCTGATGGAATTGATGCCATTTTTTCAAAAACAATCTGACAGAACCTATCACCAATTGGTATATCAAGCGACTGATCATTTGAATTAAAACAACTAATAGTAAGCGTACCATGGAAACCAGCATCTACCTTGCCGAAACTAGCCATAACGCCCTTACGTGCATAGCTAGAGCGAATCCAGAGCTGTGAAGTAATCTGCGGTCCCATTTTAACAAATTCTTTTGTACTTATAGCAAACCAAGTGAGTGGAGGAATTTTTGCCACACCGTTTTTGATATGTTCGTCTGTTTTCCTGATAAATATCTCATCAATAGTCAGGTCATAACCGTTTGGTGTTAGATTCTTTTCAACAAAAGGCTCAATACCAAGCTCTTTGTTTTTAATTGAATTCTTAATATCAACATCGGATAGAATCGTCATAAAAATCATTTTTCTTGTATAGTTATGCTTTTTATCACAACATCTACCAAAGGCTTGTCATTTTCATCAGTTTTAACTTTAGAAATAGCATCTACAACATCCATGCCCTCTATAACTTTACCAAAAACAGCATGTTTGTATTCCAATGGTTCTTTGTTGTAATCAAGATATGTATTATTAACTACGTTGATGAAAAACTGACTGCCACCAGTATTAGGCCCATGATTCGCCATAGATATCGTGCCTCTAACGTTACTTAGATCAGGATGGAATTCATCCTTGATTGTATAACTTGGTCCCCCTGTTCCATCCCCATTTGGATCGCCACCCTGTATCATAAAATTTTGGATAACACGATGAAAAATAAGCCCATCATAAAAACCATTTTTTGATAAGTTGATGAAATTACCAGCTGTTATAGGTGCTTTATCCTTATAGAGTTCGATTTTTATAACCCCCATACTAGTATCTAGAATGGCGATGGGATTTTTACCAGCTGTATTATTTTGTTCGATGTTTTTATTTTGATTAGTATATATGTAGACCACTACTATAGCGATTACTATCAGAAAAACCAATAAGACAATGCTTATCTTTATGCTCTTTCTTTTAAGTATCTTTTTTTTCTCTATTGGTCTAGATCTTTTTCTTTCAAAATCTTCTTTTGTAGCCTTCATAAACCTAGTTTTGAAATACAAAACTGATAAATAAGGATTTGGAAAAAGAAACCTTTGATGTTTTTCTTTGCTAATTATCTTAAGTAAAAATTAAGGTATAGATAGGACATGAACTTAGTAGCAATATCCAAGTTCATCCATATCAAGTTACAGGTTTCTGGATATGTGCGAGATCTAAGCCCAGTCTTCCCATCCAAGTCCTTCCATGCCCTGTGCAGGTTTCTGGAAATATGTGAGATCTAAGGCGGCCCAGTCATTCCTATCGTTTTCACCATGTGTTCCATCTGAATAACCATAGTAACGCAGGCCAAAGTAATAATAGTTCATTGAACTCTTATAATTCATATATTCGCTAAAATTTAGACAATCTACTCCGGCCCATTCTTCTCTACGTAATCCAAGTGAATGACCAAGCTCATGTAATACTTGTACAGCGCGCCCTATTCTTCTACCTCTCTGGGACACCGCAAAAGCAAGCTGATTTTTGAAGAACCTTTTACTAGTGGGAACACACATAGTATCGTAGAAATGTCTATTGTCTTGTGGGTGACACCAGCCGCCACCACTTGCTATAACAACATATCTGAAAATACCTTTTCTTTCATCAGAAAAGTTGTTGTTATAGTATTCTGCAACAGTTCCTCCCTCTTGGTTATAGTTGCCTTCTCTTTTTGGTAATAATTCACCGCCACCACCCATGCAACCATCATCGATGTGGACTGTTATGCCATGTTCGTTAAAAGTTTCAATTAACATTTGTTGTGATTCCTCCCAGAATAAGCATTCCCAACCATCACCAGTGAACTCTAATTTTGGTCGAGGTATCGGTAGTATTTTACCTTTTTTGATTGTGATCTTTAAAGGTCTAAAAAGTCTTTTCCCTTCGTGGTCAGTCTCTATATAAATCTCTCGATAAAATGGGTTTGCCAACCATTTTTTCATAAAGTATTCTTCGTTATTTTGTAACCCATCATTATCAGGGTCAAGATACGTATGATTATCATACTTGAACGGGTCATATCCCCATTTCCACTCCCATTCGGTGTCTATACCATCATTGTCAGGGTCAAGTTTTGAATCATCGACGGTAGGGTCAGTACCTAAGATATTAACTTCGGTCCAATATGGGATATCATCTCCATCATAACTAGTCTGGCGAATGTTAAACCATATCTCATAATTAGAACCATTGTAATGACCATAACCATCACTATCATTGAAGTAATCATCTCCAGTCCAATTACCATATCTAAAATCATATACAACACAGAAACCTTCTATCTCTTTTTCAATAGTTTTTGTAAATTTTTTCTCTTTTTCTACTATAGTAAGTTTAACCTCTGTTTGTTGTTGCTCTTCTTTAACTTTCCTGAAGAACTCCTGGTTGATATAATCAGTATCCCAACCTGTCCAAAGTGCGTTTCTTTTATATTCATAACCATCAAGAACAGCGGTATAGGTAAAAGACGGTTTTTTACGCCATCCTATCCCAGGTCTTAAACCATCAATAAACGGATAAAAATAAGGATTTTTAATCGGTATTTTTTTTAACAGGTTCGTTGCATACCCAGCATTCATCATAAAATCAACGATACCTTTTTTCCGTATCCTATTTATTTTTAGAAATACTGCCTGTGGTGCCCCTAATGGGTTAATTCTGTTATCAATTTCTTTCTCTTCCACCTTTTTTTCAGTTTCTTCTTTTTGGTAAAAAAAGACATAATAACTGGCGGCAAACAAACAGATTATTATAAAAATTGTTATTAAAATCGTTGAAGTCTTATGTTTTTCTTTCAATTTTTATTCCCCCATTTTTAATAATTGTAGTCCTATTTGTTGGTCTAGACCGTAATGACCACATTTATAATCTTTTTTATTTATTAATCTTTCTATTAATTACATAAAATTTTCCTAATTTTCTAAATTTCTAAAATCTAATAAGTTATATATTTTCAGTTACCTCTTACAGAAATATTTTAAAACCATGCCTGTAATGAATGTTTATTATGGTTCTCCCTATCATAAAACCAAAAACACAAAAAAAAATTTTACCTCTTTCAAAACAGAATTTTAAAAACGTATGTGGTTTATGCAGAGGAACAAAATTATTGTGTGGTAAAGCGCGATGTCCAGTAATTGTCCGTTATCATTCCAAAGTAAAATTAAAACCATTTGTTGGTAGTTTGAGAATTGAAGGTTCATCACCACCAAGCGTGTTTATTGGCCGCCTTGGTTATCCGAAGGTTGCTATTGGCCCTATGATCCCACCAATAATGGGCGATACCTCTCTTATAGACACACCAGAACTATGGCTTGATAAAAGCCTTGATGACATAGTAGATTTTCGTTCAATGCTTATCAGAGGAAAATACACTGTTGATGTCACTGATGTAGAAAACCCTAATAAGATCGTTGGTTTTACTAGAGAACTTGCCCTATCTAAAAATAGTGTTTTTGCTGAAGCAATTTTTGAGAGAAAACCATACGATAGAATCGCTTTTTATGATGAGGCACAGCCGCATGGTCCTTCTGCACCTTTAATGAAATTTGATATCTCAAACCCCAGATACGAACACCATATTGAAAAAGCTTTTTATGATACCGATCTAAAAGCTAGAAACGCTGTTTTAGATTTATACAAAGACGGTGTGGATGTTTCAAAAATTCAGAAAGCTTTTAGCGTCGGTGCTTTTGGTATCAGGAAAAACAGACGTTTTGTTCCTACCAGATGGAGTATAACAGCTGTAGACTCAACCATTGGTGAAAATCTAATGAACAATACAAAAACGTATCCTTGGATAAACGAATTCCGTATTTACTATACAACACAGTATGATAACAGATGGGCCATACTTATGATTCCATCAGAATGGCAATATGAACTTATAGAGGCATGGTACCCAAACACAACATGGAACCCATATGGCTCCAGTATTTCAATATTTAACAGCTATGAGTTTTATGATGGCAGAACAACATATGCTGAGATAGGCGGATGCTACTATGCTGCTAAACTAGCTGTAAACGAATTATTGAATAAAGAACGGAGACAAGCAGGTGTTGTTATCATGAGGGAAGCTCACCCTGGATACATAATGCCCATAGGGGTATGGAATGTTAGAGAGAGTGTTAGGAAAGCACTGAAACAACCTTATCAAAAATTCAACACATTAAATGAAGCTTTGATTCATGTATCGCAGAAGATGGATATTCCCATACAGAGATGGATAAAGAACAGTGCTGTACTTAAAAACCAGATATACCAAAAAAGGATTGAGGATTTCTAAGAGATGTTTTTATGAAAATTAGAGAGATAAGCTGCAAGACCGCATTATCGCATTCATCATTACCTGGATTAGATTACTCGCTCAATCCTTACCGTGGATGTCAACACAACTGCTCATATTGTTATGTGCCAAACGTGCTTAGAATACCAAGAGCGGATTGGGGTTTATTCGTAGATGTGAAAACAAACATACCAATTGTTCTATCAAAAGAACTAAAGAACAAAAAACCTGGTACTGTCGGGGTTTCAACTGTGACAGATCCATATCAACCAATTGAAAACAAATACAAACTCACACGCTATTGTTTAGAACAACTTCTAAAATATGATTTTCCTGTTTGCATCCAAACAAAATCGTCATTAGTGACCAGAGATATTGATCTGATATCAAAATTTTCAAAATCTGAAGTAATGTTTAGTATAGGGACATTAAATGATGATGAAAGAAAGATGCTTGAACCTTATCCATCATCTATTGACGAACGACTTGCTGCGATGAAAACATGCAGCGACGCAGGCATCAAGACAACTGTTTTTTTTGGACCAATATACCCAACAATAAAACTTGATGATATTTCTAGAATTATTGATACACTTACTAGCTACGGTGCAAAAGAAATAATGGTCGACAAATTTAATCTCAAGCCAGGTATTTTTGAAAATCTTAAAAAATGTAATATTTCAAATTTTGATAGAATTAAAGATGAATCATATTTCAAAGAAATATTCAACGAATTGAAAAAATATGGAAAAGAAAGAAAAATAAAAATTGTTGAGGCATTCTAGTTTTTGTGTCTTCAATCAATAGTTATATCCTCAAATCATGAAGCCCAATTGTTTATATAATTATATTATATGGTTCTAACTTTGGGTGTTTGTCAATTTGTAATCTTGGTATGTAATAGGGGATATTCCCAAAACCATCTTTGTTAATATCTGCTAATCTTTTGATCCTCAATCCTCTATAGTCATCCCAGTAGTTACCTTCAATGCCGTTATCCCATTTGTTACCTATCGAACTTTTAGCATTGCGTTTTCCAAAGATCAATATTCCATCATTTATGAAGTTGTTTCGATAGATTTTATTGCGTTTTGATTTTACCATTTTTAAACCAATTTTTTTGTTGTTTTCAATGTTATTGTCGCAGATTGTACTGTTGGCCCAATTTTTTCCATAAATCCCTATGTCATTGTTTTTAATAGAGTAGACCTTTTGCATAATTATAAAACTGGAACAACTGTTCTCTTCTAGCCTCCCCCAACTAGCTATTTTTACTC
>JARYMC010000072.1 GCA_029907305.1 Candidatus Thermoplasmatota archaeon | reverse complement strand
ATGCAGACCGCATAGAGGTTGTAGTTTTGATGGTGAAAAAAAAGAACACTTTTTATGAGTGCAGGATTCACTGATCATATTTGGACAATTAATGAGGTGATGAACTATAAAATTTAATCATTTTATGACACTAGGTTTAATTTCACCTCTTATTAAATTATCCAGCAATTATACCATAAACAAAACCAACAAGAGCAGCAACAACAATTACCAATACAAAATATGTAAAGGCTTTTTTCACACCCATAACCTTAGTGATAACAACCATATTAGGAAGACTCAAAGATGGCCAACAAGCAAAAGTGCAATGGCAGGACCACCACCCATCAAACCAGCACTATAACCAAACAAGTTACCAACAATAGCAACCTCAAGCAATGTTGGCATATACAAAATAGCACCAATCACAGAAGCAAGAAAACACGAAAAAATATCGTTACCACCAATATATGGTTTAACAGCAACACCAACAGCATTAGCTGGATCAGTACCAGGCATAAAATAAGCAGCTATGCCACCAATTATACCAACAATAAAAACACCGACAAGCAAAATTGGGAAAATCTTTTTAGTAAGACTCCAGGTTTCCATGCCCCAACTTTTAACCTCATCACGAGTATAATAAAAAATAAGAATACCTGAAACAACAAGTGTTAAAAAATAAACAATAGCAAGTTTGGGAACCCAATCAATATAATTACTACTAGCAGCACCAATAACAAGAATCAAAACAAGCAAAACTAAAAACATCAATGAGATCCAAACAGGGCGACTACTTTTTTCTTCACCTGTTTGAACTGCAAAAATATCTTTATCATCTTTATGTTTTTCAGATTCTTCTCTTCTAAAAATAAGTGCCATTAATAGACCAATGACTACCGCCATAGTTATTGCTGCAATTGCTCGCACAAGACCAATATCGTAACCAAGAACTTGAGCAGTTAAAACAATTGCTAAAATATTTATTGCTGGTCCTGAGAATAGAAACGCTGATGCAGGACCTATTCCTGCACCACGTTTATGAATACTAGTAAACAAAGGAAGAATCGTGCAACTGCAAACAGCAAGAATTGTACCAGAAAGAGCTGCAACAGGATAAGAAATATATCTCTTAGTATGAGCGCAAAAATATTTTAAAACACTTTGTTTTGAAACAAAAACAGCGATAGCACCAGCGATAAAAAAAACAGGAATTAAACAGGTTAAAACATGAGCTGAGAGATATTCAAGTAATGCTTCAATGCCTGCAAATAAAATATCAATTGGTGTCATTTATTTCACCTAAGTTTTTTTGCCTGGTCGATAATTTTAAAAATATCTTTGTTTGATACTTTGATTAAAATTCGGTTTCCATTTTTGCGTTCGTTGATAATGCCTGCGTATTTCATTACTTTTAGATGCTGAGAAACATTTGGTTGGGATTTGCCTGTAAATGGTATTATGTCGCATATGCATTTTTCACCATTTCTTATGCATTCAAGGATTTTGAGTCTGGTTTCGTCTGCTAGTGCTTTGAATATCTCTGTTTCATTCATAAAAGTATATAAGTAAATTTGAATATTTAAATATTACGAAATTTTAATCTTGGGGCATATCCTAAAAGGATTCAACCAAATAGATAGGGCGACACAGTTATATACAACACGGTTTTTTACTGTCACTCAAAATAAAGACAAAAAGTGAGTATATGAGCTTTAATAAATCAAATCTTAAAAAAGGCCTCCCAAAAGAAACACAGTCATTATGCCCTGAATGTAAAAAAATCATTAAAGCAACTATTTACGAAAAAGATGGTAAGGTTTTGATGAAAAAAACCTGTGAAGAACATGGTGACTTCGACGACGTATATTGGTCAGATGTAGACATGTATTTGAAGGCTGAGGAATGGGCATATGATGGAAAAGGTGTGGACAACCCGAAGATCACAGATGCAAAAGTCTGCCCATATGATTGTGGTCTCTGTAATCTTCATCTTTCACATACCTGTCTTGCTTTGATTGATTTAACTAATCGTTGTAACCTTAAATGCCCTATTTGTTTCGCTAATGCTAACGCAGCAGGCTACGTGTTTGAACCATCCTATGATGATGTTGTTCGTATGATGGAAAACCTGCGAGCGGAACGCCCCGTACCATGCAAGGCTATCCAGTTCGCTGGTGGAGAGCCAACTATTCACCCACGTTTTATGGATATTGTTGCTAAAGCAAAAGAGATGGGTTTCGCACAGATACAGGTTGCTACAAATGGTTTGAAGATGGTTGATTTTGATTTCTGTCAGCAGATGAGAAACGCTGGTATGAACACGATTTATTTACAGTTTGATGGATTGAGAGAACAAGACTATGTTGCTGCTAGAGGAAGAAATCTATTGGATGTAAAGTTGAAAGCCGTGGAAAACTGTAAAAAAGTTAAACCAAAGCCGTTATCCACAGTACTGGTCCCAACTGTTGTAAAAACAATAAACGATGACCAAGTTGGGGAGATTGTAAATTATGCTATTAAAAACGCTGATGTTGTGCGTGGTGTTAATTTCCAACCAGTATCATTCACAGGCAGAATAGATAAAGAACAACTGGAGGAACAACGATACACAATACCTGATCTAATTCATGATCTGGAGAAACAAACTAGTTTCCTAAAAAAGGATGATTTCTACCCTGTACCGGTTGTTGCCCCGATATCTGATCTTGTCTCAATTTTATCTGACCGTGAGGAGATAACCTTCTCAGCTCATCCACATTGTGGTTACGCGACATTTGTTTTCATAAACAAAGGAAAAGTAACACCGATTCCAAGGTTTGTAGACGTAGAAGGTTTATTCACTCGGATGGAAGAGCTATCAAAGAAAGCAAAGAAATTAAAGTTTTTCATAAAACTTTATAGGGCTGTTAAAAAGAAACAGGATATTGCTAAAACTTTTGACAAATATTTTGGAGAATTTATTGACAAAAAAAAGATGCCTAAAGGACTAGATATAATGGAGATACTATCAGACATCGCATCTGAGAAAGATAAGAAAGCTGTTGGTAAGTTCACATGGAAGACCATGATGATTGGTGTTATGCATTTCCAGGATAATTACAACTATGATATAGAGCGGGTGAAACGCTGCGTTATCCATTATGCAACCCCTGATGATAGGATAATCCCGTTTTGTGCATACAACGGTGGACCAACTTTTAGGGACGAGGTTGAAAAGAAATTCAGTATACCTCTTGATGAATGGAGAAAAACTCATAAAGAGTAGAAGTTAGTGAATTATGTGTTTAGCTATACCTGGTAAAATCGTTGAAATTGATGATAAGAAAGAACATGCAACAGTTGACTATGGGGAGGGTACTAGACGCAAAGCTAACATAACGCTTGTTGACGTAAAAATCGGTGATTATGTTCTTGTTCACGCTGGTTTTGCTATACAGGTTTTAGACGCGAAAGAGGCTCGTGAGACTCTTAATCTTTTTAGAGAGATGCTTTCCATGGAGGAGTCTTAGTGTTTCCTTTGAAAGACAAAAAGCTAGCGGAGGACATAGTTTCTAGGATAGAAAAACTGGATGTTAATCTGAAGTTTATGCATGTCTGTGGCACTCATCAGGATACTCTTGTGAAACATGGTTTGGATGTTTTGCTAAAGAAATGTGGCATAGAAATAGGGCAGGGACCAGGGTGCCCTGTCTGCGTTACTACAGCTAAAGAGATCGAAGAGATGCTGTTACTTGCAAGAAAAGGTAAAACAGTTGCAACTTTTGGTGACATGATAAGGGTACCAGGGGAAAAACATTCATTGCAGGGTATGAAAGAAGAAGGCTGTGATATCAGAACGGTTTATGGTATCGAGGATGCTGTTTCCATCGCTGAAAAAAACAAGAATAAGGATGTTGTTTTCATGGCAGTTGGTTTTGAAACAACTGTGCCCACGACCGCCTCGGTTTTACTAAAGAATCCTCCGAGTAATTTTTCTGTGCTTAGTTGTCATAGATTGATACCACCTGCTTTGAAAGCTATTCTTGATATGGGCGAGATAAAGATTGATGGATTGATACAACCAGGGCATGTATCCACAATTATTGGGACAAAACCATATGATTTTATTTCAAAAAAATATAATGTTCCACAGGTTGTTGCTGGCTTCGAGCCACTTGATTTATTGATGGGTGTGTGGATGCTTGTTGAGCAGATTAAGCATGGAACTGCATTTGTTCAAAATGAATATACTAGGGCTGTGCATGAGGATGGGAATGTGAAAGCAAAAAAGGTTATCGACGAGGTTTTTGAAACAGGTGACAAAAAATGGAGAGGTTTCCCTGTTATCCCAAAGTCTAGTCTAGAGTTACGGAAACAATTTGAGGAATATGATGCAAAAAAGAAATACGAAGACGATTTAGAAGAATTGAAAAACAAAGATTTCAAGGAACCAAAAGGATGCAAATGCGGGGAATTACTAAGAGGCTTATTGTCACCGCAGGATTGCCCGTTGTTTGGAACTCGTTGTAAACCAGGATCGCCTGTTGGTCCATGTATGGTTAGCATAGAAGGTAGCTGCAATATTGAATATCGTTATAAAAAAACAAAATAAGAAATAGAAAAAGAATGTATGCAAATTGATTGCACATTTTTAGTTGCCCTTATATAAAAAAAGAGGTTATTGATAGTTCGTAGACTTTAACTCACCATGAACCTCGCCGTTTGGAAGGACCGCATCAACTTTTATTATGTTGCCCGCAGCTGGTGCGTAGTAATATTCAAAGTAATCACCAATGAGAGATTGTATCTTATAAGCACTGTAGGTTCCTGCCTCGACTGTTACATCTTTTTTTTCTAAGCAGAAGAATGCAAATGGTGTCCATGAGTAATGTACACTAACAGTAAATGGGATCTGTATTACTCCAAAAATACCACCAAAAACTGAGCTCATTGTTATTGTTAAATCAGGTAAATTCCAGAATTTAAGCTCATACAAAGGAAAATCAAACAAAGGAACATCAACACTAAGTTGACCATCCCCAACAAGTTTGAAGGGAATTGGAATAGCAAAAGGTAATGAGTTGATCTTGGTTCTTGTAATACCTCTTATTTGAATTGAGAGATCATGTAGTTCAAGATCAGATTTTGTTAACTGTATTGTTCCAGTAAAACGAGTAAGTGAAGGTTTGAATTCTCCGACAAGATGAAATGTTTTCGTCTGAGATGAAAGAACAATATCATAAAATGCAGTTAATTTCCCAGAGACGGCTAAGGTATAGTAGTCACCACTTGTATCAGTTACCTTCCATCTTAAATCATCAATTGTCCCATTCATAAAAATCTTCTGCCCACTTTTGTTATAATCAACAACTACGTTGTCAATGGTATAAATCCATGTATCACCAACATTCCACTCCGGGGCATCATCATCTAAAAAAGTTGTTTCCTGTAATGATAAATTAGTCTGATTACTTTCAGCAACAGCCTCTATTACACTTAGGACTAAAATTCCTAATAATAAAAACGATAATATCCTCTTCATTTTTTACCTCCTTCTAAAAATTGATTAGCTATTGTTAATTTAAAAAGATTTTGCTAGTGTAATGTTATTACAGGAACAAATATCATATAAGATAAGAAAAACTTACAACTTATGACCAACAATAACATTCTGCCCGATGGAAATACCACCATCACCATTAGGCACCCTATTATGAACAATTAATTTTAAACCAGCTTTATTCACTTGTTTTTCAACCATCTCATTGATTGGAATATTATACGAAACACCACCAGTAAGACCTATGGTTTTAATGCTGTTTTCCTTAGCATTTTCAACTGCAATTTCAACAAGTTTATCAACAATCGATTTAACCATAGAATAAGCAATGTCTGCTTTCTGGGTTTCTGTAAAAGGTGTTTTTATTTTTTCTTCGACCTCTCTAAAAAGATCAGTTGTACCAACAACACCGTTTTTAACTTCAGTATCAAAAGAATATTTAGGTTTCCCAAGAGCAAGATACCTTTCAAGTTTCATAGCAGGTTCACCATCATATGTTCTCTTCTCACAAATATCAAGGTAACATGATAACGCGTCGAGGACTCTACCAAAACTACTAGATTTAGGTGACTTGCTCATAATTTTACTAAGCACATCCGCTTCTTTCCCAGTGAAATATTTTTCTTCATCAAATTTCTTAAATATCGCAAAAACAAGTCTACGTGGGTCCATCGTAGCTCGGTCACCACCAAGCAACGGAATATATTCAAGGTGACCAACTCGTTCAAAAGAATCAAAACTTGAAACCAGTACCTCACCACCCCAGAAAGTACCATCACTACCATAACCAAGCCCATCAAGCGTCAAAACAACACTTTCATCTATCTCGTTATCCAGTAACAATGAAGCTGCATGCGCCCAGTGATGCTGCACCTCAAAAAATGGGGCTGAAAACTCTTCTGAAAACTTTTTAGCGCTCTCTCTCGAGTTATAACCAGGGTGAAGATCCATCGCCACTGCATCAACAACTTTTCTATCCATAATTAATCTCATAAGATGCCTAAGACCCTGCTCAAGAAACTCTAAAACAGAATAATACTTTGAGTCACCAATGTACTGTGTAGCATACAATTTATTGTTACACGACACTGCTCCGCAGATGTTCTCACCAGCACCAACACTAACAACATTTTTATCATAAGTAACATCAAAAGGCTCTGGTACAAAACCACGTGATTTACGAAGGAAAAACCTGTTTCCCTTCCACACTCTAACAACCGAATCATCTACCCTATTTGGTATACCTCTGTTATGCAGTAGATAATAATCTGCGCCTAACGAAAAAACCTCATCATTACTGGTTATCATCGGCTCACCAGGAATATTTGCAGAAGTCATAATAACTGCATCAGATTCTAGAAACGAAAAAAGGATATGATGCAGACCAGTGTAAGGGAGATACAAACCAATTGTGTTAAGACCAGGGGAAACATCTTCTGCTTTTTTCTTTTTAACAAGAACAACAGGTTTATTCGCTGACAACAAAAGCTTGCGTTCATCCTTCGAGATATAACCATATTTTCCAGCGGTTTTAATGTTCTTTACCATTACAGCAAAAGATTTTTGTGGTCTATGGTACCATTCACGGAAATGCTTTATCTCATCAATTTTACAACAGATGTGCATTCCACCCCAGGATTTTATAACTCCTATACTACCATCGTCTATATACCGCGCAAATCGCTGAATCGCATCTTTACCTCCAAGATCCCTCTTTTTTTTATCATATAACCTATACTCTGGTCCACAAAATGGGCATGATATAGTCTGAGCATGATACCTTCTATCAGCTGGATTTTTGTATTCCTCTTCGCATTTTTCACATAGCTTGAAATCACTCATAGAAGTACGTTCCCTATCATAAGGAACATCTTTTATTAGACTGAATCTAGCCCCACAAACAGTACAATTCGTAAAAGGGAAAAGATAACGCCTGTTTTTTGTGTTAAAAATTTCTTCCAAGCAATCATCACAAGTAGCTATATCAGCTGGTACCTGCGACTGTTTCTCACCCTCTTTGCTATGCAATATCCTGAAATCTTTGAACACCCTATTATCTTTCTCAATAATAATCTCATCTATCTTCGCTATAGGTGGTAATTCCTTTTTGATTTGTTCAATAAACTTATTAGGGTTTTTGTCAACAACAACCTCTACTTCAGAGCCGGTGTTTAAAACATAGCCTTTTAGACCCATCTTTGTTGCTACACGATATATGGTTGGTCTAAAACCAACTCCTTGTACAATACCTTTGAAGATAAACTTGGTTGAATTAGTCATCATTATTCAACAATTAAATCCTTGGAATACAAATCTGAATGAGCCAGTAAAAATTCATTACTCATACTAAGACAATTAACAGGACAAATGTCATTACACTGAGAACAAAAC
>JARYMC010000071.1 GCA_029907305.1 Candidatus Thermoplasmatota archaeon | reverse complement strand
TCTCATCCCATCTTCCCAAAAAAATCAATGAAGTTATAGGTTAAAAATATTTACGATTGTACTTTCCGAAGTACTGATTATAAGGTTAGTGTGGCATTATGGGCATATATGATTTTCGGGATTAATATAAAATAAGTTAATATAATTTTCTGATGTTTAACAAGATTATAGAATTTGGAGACAAAATGATATATTTAATATGGGTATTTTTTACCAAGGACTTCTGTTGAAGTAAGGGCAGCTATAGCACCCTCTGCACAGGCTGTAATAACCTGTCTTAGACCACCAGTGATATCACCAGCTGCGTATACACCTTTAATGTTTGTTCTCTGCTGTTTATCAACTATAACAAAGCCTTTTTCATCAAGTTTTACACCAAGTTGTTTAGCAAGCATGTTTTGTGGTTCTTCACCAACTGAAATAAAAACCCCGTCAACAAAAATTTTGGATTTTTGGTTTGTCTTTACATTACGAACTTGCAGATATTCAACTTTTTCAGCTCCATGAATACTTTCAACATGTGTGTTAAAAACTATTTTCACACCATTTGCTACTGCTTCATTTTGATAGGCTTGTTCAGCGCGTAACTGGTCACGCCTGTGAATCAAAAATACTTCTTTGCATCCTATCTGTTTCAAAAAAATTGCTTCGATGAGAGCTGAGTTCCCACCACCAATAACAGCGACTTTTTTCCCTTTGAAAAAGAAACCATCACATGTTGCACAATAAGAAACACCTTTACCTGTTAGTTCCTTCTCACCAGGTACATTGAACTTCCGATAATCTGTTCCTGTACATAAAACAACAGCTTTTACAGTGTATGTTTTATCACTAGTTATAACCCTAAATTTATCACCATTTTTCTCAATTTTTTTTACTTCTTCACCAAAATGGATGTCAGTGTATTTACTAGCATGCTGCTTCATCTTCTCCATAAGGTCAAGTCCAGATATTGATTCGAAACCTGGATAGTTCTCAATCTTGGGTGACAAACTTGCTAGACCACCACCCATGCCCTTGTCTATAACAACAGTTTTTATCCCTGATCTAACCGCATAAATTACAGCGGAATAACCTGCAGGACCTGCACCAATAATAGCTAGTTCATAATCCATTCTGTACTCCAAATAACTAATCAATATTTATCTTTTTATTATATTTTTATAGGTGTTTTTCAAAATATTATATGCCTCCTCAGGTGAATCAATGTTTATCACCATATTTTCAAACCGAGAAACATCAGTAACATCAGTATTTCCTCTATCCTTCACATGAGGTATTATCTGATCTGCTCGCCCTGGAATATTCGCTCTTATCAAAACTGCGATAGCTTTCTTTGTTGCCTGCGGCGTATATACACCAGCTACCTTCGCATATGCACAGAGAAGAGCAGATGCTTTACCAAGAATTCTACAACCAACTGTAGAACCTTGTATATTTTCGCCTAAATCATCTATTGCTTCTATAATAGGTTTGATTCCTCCTCCTTGTTTCCCAGTTAACAGAATGCCATTTTTTACAACTACGAAATAATAGTCAGACCCTAAAAGTAATTCTCTAGTTAACTCAATGTTTTCGATATTCTGAATGATTTATTCCCCCAAAGGCAAAATATTGTTAATGACGTTGTTGTTTAAAAAACCTAGTTTTTATGAATTATTTAGACCCCTCGAATACAGCAGTCTTTGAAAAATGGTTTTATTGTCTCTAAAGTTTCAGTTAAATATTCTTTTGGATAAGAAGTAACATTATCTAGTTTAGAAGATACCAAAGGCGGGTTATTCTTGAACTGCTGAAGATAAAACCTTTTAGCACCATCCAGCCATTTTGCTATCTCGACTATATCCTCCTTTTTAAGAAGCTCTGGAACAAAGGTTGTTCTAAACTCATAATCAGGTGCATCAGTTTTTATAATCCCGATGGATTTTTCAATTTTAGAAACATCTGTTTTCACACCAGCAAGCTGATTATATTTATCCTTCGGCGCCTTTACATCCATTGCTACATAATCAACCAGTTTTTTGTCAATTAGCTCTTTTAGTTTCTCAGGATAAAAACCGTTTGTATCAATTTTTATTAAATAACCTAGTTTTTTGACTTTCTCCGCAAACATCACGATGTCATTCTGCAACAGCGGTTCACCACCAGTTATAACAAGACCCTCAAGCAAACCCTTTCTTTTTTCAAGAAAAGAAAATATTTCTCCCTCAGAATATAACCCTGTCTCTCCAAACACGAGGTCTCTGTTATAGCAGAAAGGACAACGAAAATTGCATCCAACGGTCCAAATAATAGCACTAATTAAATCCGGGTAGTCCAACAATGATGTTTTTTGAAAACCACCTATTCTCATTTAGCAACAGCAACCCTTGTTTTCTTTTCCATTGTATTAAACATTTTTCTATCCCTAAACTCCTGCTGTTTACCACGGTTCCATTGATTAACAGGGCGTAAATAACCTACAACTCTAGAGTAAACCTCACAAGCTGTTGTCTTTTTTTGTGCTTCACATGTGGGACATGTTTGATGTTCACCAGCAATATAACCATGATCAGGACAAACGGAAAAAGTCGGTGTTAAAGTATAGTATGGCAGAGTATAGTTTTCTGCAATCTTTCTAATAAGTTTCTTAGCTGCTTCAGGTGAAGGGCTATCCTCCCCTAAAAACACGTGAAGAACAGTCCCACCAGTATATCTTGACTGCAAAGAATCCTGCAGATCAAGAGCCTCAAAAACATCTGATGTATAACCAACCGGTAATTGTGTTGAGTTTGTATAATAAGGCTCAACCTCGCCCCTACGTCCACCATTGTATTTTTCTTGGTTATAAATTCTAATATCTGGATAATTCGCCTTATCAATTTTTGGTAGACGATAACTTGTGTTGTGAAGGCATACTAGTCCGCTTCCGCCAAGGAAATTATTTACAAAATCATCTTTAACGTCGACTTCAAAATCATAAACGTATCTTGTTGGTTTTAATCTTTTAATCTCCTTAACTTTATCCCAGTAAATATCTGAAGTTGCCAATATTTTTAGTTGATCAAGTGCTTCATCTTTTTCTTTTATACTATTAGAGAGTTTTTGAATAATTTCATGCAGATACTGATTACTGATTCTATTTATCCTAATATTTTTATTTATGCTATCTTTACAGATATTCAAATCACTTGGTTTTATTCCATGTCTCTGCATTATCTGTTTTATTATTTTTGGAATCTCGGAAATAGTATATCCTCCAGAATGTATCTTACCCAATTGTGATTTCTCTTTTAGTATATTTGCAAAAAATATCTCCAAATTTTCGGCGCCAGTGATTGATATGCAGTAATTATCATTCCATCTGGAGTTATATTTTGATTTTTTGTCCTCTCTAATTTTTGTTAAAATCCCAAAACGTAAAAATAATAAATTAAGACCATCAATCAACTTTTTAGAGCTAGAATATAGATCAACAGAATAATCATTTTTTTCTATATTTTTATAAAACGATCCATCGCCTAGATAATATCCTCTTAAAAGTCCTGTCACACAATCAAGATTTGACGAAAAAATAAAATTTGGTACTTGTTTTTCATTGCTCTTACCTTGTAAACCAATCTCTCTAAAGAATAGGCCAATTGATTTGCTTAATGTTACTACATACCTAATTTTTCGAGGTTTTTTTCTTTTATAGTAAGCAATATGAACAGACTCATTCCCAAAAATTTTTTCGACAGACTTGAAGAATTTATCAGCAAAATTTTTATCGGTATTACTAAACTCGATTCTTTCAGCTAGCCAACCCTCTGAAAGCAGACATCCTACAATAAAACCAAAATCTTCACTAATTGGTATTATAGCATTAATTGGTTTGGTGTTTTTAGAATATCTGTAAAATATCTTTGAAGATATCAAAATCTCTCTGTCTATTTTAATATTCAAATCATATATTAATTTTAATGGGATAATCTTTCTTTTCCTCCATAACGATTTTACAGAGCTCCATTTAAACTTGTAATGTTTATTGCACCATTTTTTAACATCGTCATCCGCAATCAATCTTTCAATATAAGAAATTGGAAAGATACCATATAGATATTTATTAAATGAAGATTTTTTAAATAGCTCAATAAGATTAAATTCTTCATTGGTTGCTTCTATCTCAATTTTTTTAGGAACAGCAATATGAGCACCAACACTAAGATCGCTGACTAAAACCTCCTTAGGTATTCCTTCTGAATTCAATGTAAAAACGCTATGCTGTCCAGTAACTTTTATACTTCTACCAGATGCAGTTGTAATACTATACATTGATTTTCCACGATGCCTTACAAGGGCAGTTACAGGATATCTCTTGATTTTCTGATTTTTTCTACTGAAACCATATGTAAACATTTCACCGTATGGAATCTTTAAAACCTCACTGGTCCCAACCATCTGGATTTTATCTTTGTTTTTTTCTAAATAATTATCAATTAATGGACCGATTTCCTCAAAACGAGGATCGCTTTGAGATACAAGCACATTTTCATCAGGTGCTAAACTACCCTCACCAGGCGTTGCCTCAAGATTAAAAATATTACCTGTTTCTTGCTGGAAATCTGCCATTCTCTCACGCATGTGATCCAAAACTTTTTCAGCAAACTCTTTACCCTCCTTATCTCCTATGCTTTTGTTCATAAAATTAAGCAAAGCATCATTCATACCAATCAGACCAATTGTAGAGAAATGATTTTTCCAGTATTCACCAAATGTTTTTTTGACGTCGCTGAGATAGAAACGTGAATATGGATGTAAACCACTGAATGTAAGGTTTTCAATAACCTCTCTTTTTATTTCAAGGCTCTGTTTTGCAAGTTCCATCAGTTTATCTAGTCTTTCAAAAAACTCGTTGTCATCTTTTGATAGATAACCGATTTGTGGCATGTTTATAGTTACAACACCAATAGAATTCCCGCACCAACAAGGTTTTCCGTTTCTTCTTACATAAAGTGTATGATTTGGAACCTCTAGACAATAAACCTTTCCTTTATAGTGTTTTTTAAATATGCTGTTCTCCCTTAATCTAAAATGTTTAGATTTTCGATGAACACCAATTGTATACACAGTCCCTGAAGTTACTTTTCTGCCTTTTATGTTAGAAACATTTCTATTCTCTGCCTTTATTGTAGCAAGCCAACCTATTTTCATAACAATTTCTTGTATATCATCTGCTAATTTTTTAGAAGCTGTCCAATAATTGATTTGCCCGTTGCTCTTACGTATATACCCATCCCTTTTCACCATCCAATCAAATAAAATTTTCAATTTTTTCCTATCCAGTTCTTTGATTTCACGTGGAATGAACTTAGTATATTTATCACCAAACTGTCTTAGATAAGACCAAAGTTGTTTATTACAGATAACAAAATAAGTTTCATCTTCTAAAGTGTAATTAAATGGCAAAGAGTCCAACACTTTCATAATTTCTTTTCTTTTTTGTTTATTGACTTGGGAGATTACTGTCCTATACCCATGGCTTTTTGCAATTTTTTCATTGTCTGTAGATCCTTCTGCCAACCAGAAACCAAAAAACTTCAACCAATTATCGATTTTTATTTTTAAAGGAGAGGTTTCATATCTAACTCTTACTCTTTCTCTATTACCATATTTAGAATTTTTACAAATATTATGAATAGTTACAGGATTACAATTGTACTTCTTGGCAAGTTGATAGATGCTTTTTCCGTTTCTTTTTTCTAACTTTATATCTTCTATTTCTTCATCAGAAAAACGCGAAGTAGGACCTGAACCACCTAAGATTGATACGGGTGGTAATTCAAAGAATTTTTTCTTTGAACAATTCCAAATGCCTCGTTTAGGGATGCGGTGAGTATTAGGTTTGAAATCTTTTGCCTCTACAAATTTTCTTTCTTTAGTCCATGTATTATCTACCAACATTCGATGATTTGGAGTAACTAGTAAATCAAGAGATCTTGTTTTAAAATGATACATTTCATTATCATAATCATATTCAAAAAATCTTATTGGTTTATGTAATTTGATTTCATTATTTTTAGTTAAAGTAAATACTTTTTCATTTTTATTTACATCTTTAAAAAATTTCCAACCATTTTCAGTAAGTACCTCGGTTTTTTCATCATAACAACCTGTTTTTGGATTCGCACCAAATAATCCGCCACCACGTTTTCTCAGTTCTCTGTTGTCTAAACGTAATCTGCAGCACATACTTCTTGCATCCTCTGGTTTCATATCTGAATTAATAAAATTTGAGAAATATGGTGCACCATATTTTGCAGTCATATCCCATATAGGATCTAACGAATCATCGTCCCAATTGAAATTCTTTGTAATGTTATATGTCGGGATTGGAAATGTAAAAGGCCTTCCTTTAGCATCACCTTCATACATTACCTCGGCAAATGCTCGATTAAACATGCCTATTTCATCAACAAAATCACTGTAAGTATCATCTTTTAACTCTCCACCAATTATCACAGGTTCATCCATCATGTATTTGGGAACTGTAAGATCTAGGGTACAGTTGCTGAATGGGCTTTGGAAGCCTACTCGTGTCGGCACATTCATGTTGAAAAGAAATTTCTGCATTTCTTGTTTTACATCTTTATAACTCAAACCATCGTATCTAATAAATGGTGCAAGTAAGCTGTCAAAGTTTGATAGTGCTTGTGCACCAGCTGCTTCACCTTGTAGCGTGTAAAGATAGTTTACAACCTGCATTAGTGCTGTGCTAAAGTGTTTTGCTGGTTTACTTTCTATTTTACCTGAAACACCTCGGAATCCCAATAATAATAAATCTTTTAGATCCCATCCTACGCAATATGCCCCGAGTGTACCAAGGTCATGAATATGGTATGATCCTTTTGTGTGTGCTTCGCCTATTTCTGGGGGATAAATTTTATTAAGCCAGTAATGAGAAATAATATTTTCTGTTGCGTAAACATTTAATCCTTGTAGGGAGTAGGCCATGTTGCTGTTTTCTTGTACTTTCCAGTCCATCATGCTAAGGTAGCCATCTACTATGTCTATGTCTTTTAGTAGGCCTCCTATTTCTCTTATGTCTTGGTGTTGTTTTCTATAGAGTATGTAGGCTTTGGCTGTTTTTGCGTGTCCTTCTTCAATTAGTGTTTTTTCAACAATATCTTGTACCTGTTCGACTGTTGGTATTTCTCCTTTTTTTAGTGTTTTTTCAAGCATTTGTATTACTTTGTCTGTTAGTTCTACTGCTTTTTTGTAATCCTTTCCGCCGACTGCTTGTGCTGCTTTCCAGATAGCTTCTGTTATTTTTATGGGGTTGAAATCAACAACTCTTCCGTCTCTTTTCCTAATTTTTCTTATCATCTTTTATTTCTCCTTTTTTGTTGTTTGTTTCATTAAGTTTTTAACCTCTTTTTCGAATGAGTTAACATCGGTAAATGATCTATATACTGATGCGAATCTTATGTATCCGACATGGTCAACTTGTTTTAGTGTTTCCATCACATACTCCCCTATGAGTGATGTTTCGACTTCTTCTTTTCCGCAGCGTCTTATTTTTTCTTCTATTGAGTCGACTATTTCGTCTATTTTTTCGTGGCTTATTGGGCGTTTTTCGAGGGCTTTCATTATGCCGTTTTTGATTTTATTTCTATCGAATTTTTCTCGTCGTCCGTCTTTTTTTATTACGTAAAGTGGTTCCATTTCAATGGATTCATAGGTTGTGAATCTTTTGCCGCATTTCAGGCATTCTCGTCGTCTGCGTATTGAGTATTTTCCTGTGTCTCTTGAGTCTGTGACTTTGGATTCAATGTGGTTGCAGTATGGACAGTTCATATTCCATCACACCAGATAGCATGTAGATACAATATATTGTATTTTAAAAATTGTTATCTACATTGTATTGTATGAATCTAGGGTTTTTAAAGTTTTCTGTTTTACTAAAAATTAGACTGTTTTTTTAAAGATTCTTAGATTGTCTAAATATGTACTGTCAACCGGCATCGCTAACATTTCATAAATAAAATGATGCCGGTGTTCCCTCAACACCAAGAGAATATCGA
>JARYMC010000070.1 GCA_029907305.1 Candidatus Thermoplasmatota archaeon | reverse complement strand
AGCTGCTTTTATTCCAGGCCTATAGTCTTTCGTATCATCAGCGTTTTCTCCATCAAGCACATAATTTATGTCATTTTTATCCGCTATTTTTTTGATTTTTGTGAACAACTCTTTTTTACAATAATAACACCTGTTTGGAGTGTTTTTTGAAAACTTTTTGTTCTTGATTTCATCAGACCCTATGATTATATGTTTCACTCCGATATTTTTTGCAAATTTCTTTGCATTAGTTAACTCCTGTTTTGGGTATGTAGATGAAGTAGCAGTAACCGCTAGCACTTTGTCTCCTAATACATCATATGCGATTTTTAACAAAAAACTGCTATCAACCCCACCAGAATAAGCTACAGCGACACTGTTCATGTCTTTTAGAATTTCTTTGAGTTTTCTTAACTTCCAGCTAAGTTTGTTTTTCACAAGTTTAAAAGAAAATATAGAGCCTATATAATGGTTATCAGATGGTTTTTATCCCGGGTTTATTATCCTTAATATATTGGTGATGATTAGAGATGCTATTGAAATTAATTAGAGAGAGTGTAGGCTATTAATAATTATATGTCTTAGTATCGGGAACGCGTGCGGGAATCGGTCAAGCAGTCTTAGAATAAATTGGTGGTTATATGTTCTTGGCATAGTAACTGATAATGGTCTGACCAAACTGATTCCAGGCCTTTTACATCCTTAGCTTTGACTTTTATAGTATATCTGTTCTTTGTATTCCATGTGTGACTGTCTGAGAATGATACATCTGATGGTAGGTATGGACCTCACATCGTTGTTTCATCGCTCCAGTCTATGTAATATGATATTATGTCTTCATTTGGATCTGTTGAGGTGAACGTATATGTATATTTGGTTCCTACTTTTCCTTTCGTTGGACCTTTTATGTTTGGTGTTGATGGGGGTTGGTTGTAACCGATTTTTATTAAGCAGAAATCTGAGTATGTGGTGAATTTTGTTCCTGTTATTATAAAGCCAAAGCCTCATCTGTTGTCTCATCTGAGCATTCGCCGAAATCGAATCCTGTTCCTCCCAGGATTTTCTCCCATTGTTTGTTACTATTGGAATCTGTTTTTATTAAGACAAACCCAAAAATAAAAATCTCTCTCTTTCACACTCTGCTAATTAATCATAAAAAAAGAATGTTTTTTTATTTAGCGGCCGTTACTAGCTCATTATTAGTTGTTTCCTCAACAGTTTTCTTATTTTTTTCTTTTTTTGCTACGTAACCGATACCTATATTTGTTAACTCAACTGTATCATATGATACGTATTGAACCATCTCCATACTTGAAAGCTTACGTATCATCCTGTTTAACTCCTCTTTGGTTATTCTTAATATATTTGAGGCTGTTTCTGCGTTCATATCTCTCTCAAACATAAGCCTTAGTAATTCGTATTCTTTTTCATATATCCTTGCTTCTCTCTCAAGTTGACGTGGGTCGATATCCCGGTAAGTAGATAACCTTTCAACATAGTTTTGTATTACCGCATCTAGGTTAATCCGGTCTAAAACCTTTCCCTCTTTATCATATATAGTGCAGTACAGACTACCTGGCTCGTGTTTCCAATGTGAAACATCACCCCAGCTGTAGCCTATTAAGCTCTCAGGTTTTTTACCTGGTCTAGCCCCAGCTGCTCCTTCTGTTATAGCCTTTTTCCTCTCACGCCGGTTATAAGCATAATGTTGCTCTATCTGTATCTGATCGAGATCAACAAAATAATCCTGGATAATTTTTGATACGTCATCTCCAGCATATTTTTTTAACTCTGTTATAAAAAACAAACCAGCCTCCGCATTTATATCGTTGTACACCACTCTTATAATTGATTCAATTGATTTACCTATCAACTCCGGGCTAATTGAGTCTATCTCAGGCGAGACTCTTATATTAAGACCACCTTCTGATAAAACACTTGGTTGTATAGTGACATATTTCAAAAAATCATATTTCCTTTCAAGAGCTCTCAGAGTTGAGCCGAGTGCTTCCTCAGCTAACTTCGCTGAAGTCCTCCTACTAGAAACACTGTAAATAGCTTTAAGCACGATTTCAAATAAAACCGAGTTTTTAACTTGTTTCATATTCTCCTATCTACCCAAAGATGGTAATCACAAATTTTGTTTTATAATGTTTTGTTTAACTCCATCTTTTTCCTATTTTTCCAGCTCCCTTTATGATAAGCATAACTTACCACAAGCGGGAAGGTAAGCGTCGCCTCTGAGAACACCATCTGCTCATAACCAGTGTCAACCTTTCCCCAAGAGTTCGCCTCTTTTAGTGTAGAACCTGAAAGACCACCATCCCTCTCATCTGCTACTGTTAATTGAATCGCATATTTATGCATAGGTGCATTAACGCCGAGAACATCAGCAGCTACTACTGTGTCTTGTACAAAATTCTTTGGTACACCACCACCAACCATAAACAAACCTGTTTGTTTCGCCTGAATTTTAAGCTGGGTTAGTTCCCTGAAATCTTTAACTGAATCAATAGAGACATGTTTTTCTTTTCTTTCGTTCTGATGGAAAACCAAACCAAAACCTGCGCTGGAATCTGAAAAAGCTGGGCAGAAAATCGGTAACTCGTGCTTGTATGCTTCTAAAACAAAGGAATCAGGGTTTTTACCATTCTTATCCAAGTATTTTCCCATCTCATAAATGAACTCTCTTGAGGAGTAAGCACCAGGTTTCATATCATCAGCGATTTTTTTCACAGTCATATCACAAACACGTAGATCATCCTCATCTATGTAAGTATCATATATCCTGTCTATGTGCATCTTCTGAAGTTTGCTGTCATCAACATGTATCTCTCCGCGGTAATGGTAGAAACCAAGCCCTTCGAAGAAATCCTGGTCAACAATAATCGCACCAGTTGAAACAATAACATCAACCATGTTATAGCGGATCATATCCACAATAACTTTTTTCAAACCAGCGCTAACAAGCGAACCTGCCAAACACAGGATAATAGTACAATCTTTATCATTGAGCATGGTATCATATATTTTACAAGCATTTGCCAGGTTTCTAGACTGGAATGACATACGATCAAAAGCCTCAATCAACGGAACCGCGTTGAACGTCTTTATATCAATATGTTCTATTCTCTGTGAAAGTAGTCGTTTTTTCTCATCCTTCATTTCATATTTCATTTGCATAGCCTACACGGCATATACATCTATAGTTTTTCTTTTTTTCTACTGTGATTCATAAATAGGTTAATAAGAAAATAAGATATTACAAATAAAAGGGTGGCATATGACTAGTAATATCCCAATATGGTTTTTTTGATTATTTTTGGGTTGTTTTTATCGGTATTATCATCATTGCAATAGTTCGCTCTTTTCAGACGTTTCTTGAAATTAAAGTATATTTTTGAGGGACAGGCAATGAAAAGAAAAGGGAGAGTTCAATGGAATTTTAGAAGCCCTACCCTAAATTTCCCCTACAGAGACAAAAATGTTACAGTGACTGTTTACCCTGGTAGCAAATATCAATCAGCATATACTCGTATTTTTTTCTACCATTAATAATCCCAATAATCATGTAATTAAAATCTACGGGGAATCATGGGCATCTGAGATAGGTAAGAAACTAGGTATGCAGGATATACAGATTGGTAGCAACGAATTTGATGATAAATACATGATAAAAGGTGATGACGAAATTTTTGTCACAAGGCTTTTAACATGGACTGTGCAAAATAAACTATTGGAGTTAAGAAAACACCGCCCAACTGTCACACTTAAATTTAACGAATTCAAAATAAATATACCAAGGATCCTAAGAAATGATAAAGACTATGATCTTCTAATAGATACAATGCTCGCATTTTTAGATGGATTTATTGAATCCACATAAAAAAAATTTTTATGGTAAATGTTGTTTTATGCCCATTCAAAATAAACAAGCATACCTTCTTTTTCTAGCCTCTGACGCACCTGCGGGTAAAGAGTTATTTCCTCCTCCTCAACCATAATTTCACCTAAACCCATATCTTTCAGTTTCTGAAACAATAACTGCCTATCCTTTCTCGTGGACACAAGTGCTATGTTGAAACTTATTTCTTCGTCTCGCAGATTCTCAAGTGATCTGATTTGGTATTCAAACCCTTTTTTATCTGCCCCTGTAAACCAAGAAAACTCTTGTTCATCACATCCTTTTAGACATACACGGACATGGATGTTTTTAAAGTTTGATAGATCCTCTACATATGTTTTATCTTCACCTAATAAAATACCATTTGTTTCGAGAATAAAAATTAATTTTTTTGGGATATTTCTTAATAAAGAGAGCAGGTGGTCTCTACCAATAGTTGGTTCACCACCTGATACCCGTACTTGAGTAAATTTTCTGTGTTCAGCTATTTCTAATAACTTTTTTGCTACTTGTTCAGGTGAATAAAAATTTCCTGTTTTCTCTGTGTTCCAAACACTGTTGCCAGACCAGCAGAACTTGCATCTCAGGTTACACCCAACTGTGTCAGCGGTAGCTATGCCGCCATAGAAACCAGTTGCGCGGAAACGGTAATATTTTTTATCTTTTCCTTTTACGACCATGTTTTCTGTTTTCTTTGATAAATCAAGTGGGTTGTACATATTTTCAGTTCATTTTTTTATGAAAAAGAAACATATTATTTTTTTAGTATGATGAAGGCTAGCTTTTATTAATATGTTGCTGTATTAGTAAAAATATTGAAGAGGGAGTTTAGATGAAAAGAGGTATCTCTTTGTTTAGGAAGATCTGGCGGCCTAGTAGCACAGTTTTTTTGTTGTTAGTTGTTTTATTAATGTCTCTGTTTCCTCTGGCACAGAGTTATCAATCACAGTCTTGGTCGCAGGTTATTCTCGCTTACAATTTTGAGTGCCCAACGGTTGAAACTGTTAATATTGAAGGTTCTTCTTATGATAAAATCTTTTTAGACGGTTGTTTTACTGCTAGTAACCCTGGTGAACCAAATATTCCATCAAAAGGAGTTTTTATTCTTTTGCCACCGAAATCAAAGGCGAGTAATATAAAAGTTGTTACTGGCGAAAAACATTTGCTTGGAACAGGTTTTAATGTTGATCCAATAGGTCAGCCTATTCCTATAACTCAGTCATTGTTTATTCAAAAAATCGTTGCAAATGATTTGGTTTACCAGTCGAATTTGTTATTCCCTGGTAGACTTTACACGGAGGTTGGTACATATAATTTCCGTGGTTATGCGATTCTTGTTTTGTTGTTGCATCCAGTCCAGTATAACCCAGTAACTGGTGAGCTGTATTATTATGATAACATGCAAGTTACAGTTGATACGAGTTGTGATGATCAGGCAAATATTTTATTCCGTGGTTTTGAGCGTGACATGCTTGATGTGATGAAAAAAGTGGATAACCCAGGGTTTGCTGTACAATATCTAAATCAGCTTACGCCTTTGCACACGTGTTATGATAATTATGATATGTTGATTCTTACTACAGATGTGCTTAAAAATGGTTTTGAGCCTCTGAGGCAGGCTCATGAAGCAAAAGGTTTACATACTGTTGTTAAAACATTAACAGATGTTGGCAGCTCTGACCCAGAGGCTATTAGAAGTTACATTAGGGATGCTTATTATAATTGGGGTATAGATTATGTTTTGTTAGGAGGGGATTATAATATAGTTCCAGCAAGAACTCTATGGGTTTATGGTCTCGATGAAGAAACAGATCCTTACGAAACATACATGCCATCTGATTTATATTACGCGTGTCTAGATGGACCATACAACTATGATGGTGACAATAAATGGGGAGAACCAACTGATGGAGAAAATGGTGGCGATGTTGATCTAATTGCAGAAGTTTACGTTGGTCGTGCATGTGTTGATAACCTGGCAGATGTTAACAATTTTGTAACAAAAACAATAACATACATTAATAAAGATCCAGATGATGAATATCTAAAAAAGGTTTGTTTAGCAGCAGAATACCTTGGTAACTATGGAATTGCAAGTTATGGTGGTACTTACATGGACCAATTAATAAACACCTGCACCGATGATGGATATACAACAATTGGTATACCTGATGATGAATATAATATTACCAAATTATATGATTCACCAAGTTATAAATGGGGTTATTCAGAAATAATGTCCATTATAAACAATGGTGTGCACATAATCAACCATCTCGGCCACTCATGGTATGATTACAATATGAGGATGTACCTTTACGATGTTAGCTACCTTACAAACAATAACCCATGTTTCATATATTCCCAGGGATGCATGGCAGGTGGATTTGATGACCCACAGGGATATGACTGCATAGCTGAACAGTTTACCATAAAAACCGTTCATGGTGCGTTTGCAGGTATATGGAACGCTCGCTATGGGTTCTTTTGGTCATACAGCACTGATGGGGACTCACAGAGATTCCACCGACAATTCTGGGACGCAGTATTCGGCGAAAATATACCAGAAATAGGTAAAGCAAACCATGATTCAAAAGAAGACAATCTCCCAATTATTGGTAGATCATGTATACGCTGGGTCTACTATGAGACAAACCTGTTTGGCGACCCAGCCCTATGTTTCTATGAAAATGAAACACCACCACCAAACAATCCGCCAAATAAACCAACAAAACCATCTGGTCCAAACTCTGGGCAGCCTGGTGTACAATACATGTATACAACAAGCACGACTGACCCAGATGGTGACCAGATTTACTACATGTGGGATTGGGGAGATGGCAACAATTCAGGTTGGCTAGGCCCATATGCATCTGGTGATATAGCCAACGCAAACCACACCTGGGCCCAGAAAGGTAGCTACCAAATAAAAGTGAAGGCAAAAGACATATATGGTGCTGAAAGCGAATGGTCAGACCCCTTAGGGGTCGCTATGCCAGTCAATCAACCAAACAACCAACAAAACCAGCAACTACTTCAAATAATCAAAACTATAAAACTAAAACAACCCAGCTAAAAACATAACTATAACTACAACAAAATACGCCAGCAGAAACAAACCATAAAAAAATTTGTACAAAAAGGTTTTATGTGTGGTTCGAAAAGTAAAACACCTGTTTTTCTCCTTAATATCTACAGATTATTGTACCCTCGCTGTTTCGTATAATATAGTTCTCGTTATCCTCGTCGAAATCAACAGTCAGATACGACCCATCAGTGTTAAAAATTATACCTGTCTCTGCATCAAATGATACCTCATTGAAAAACTTGTTAACCACGAAATAATCCCTCCAATCCCTCACCATACCTGCGCAAGTCCTGTATTCTCTTCTCTGATAGGATTTATTAGCTGGATCATTTGCCCTCCAATTCCACAATATAAGCAAAAACTCTAGTTCCTCTATAGTTAAAATTTTACAGATCTTGTCAAGCCAATACCTTAGTTTACTACCTTTTGCATTCCTATGTGTAATCCCGTTTCCATTATCATCCTCTATAAAGTTATTCCATTTTATCTGCTTTAGATGTTTTTCTTTATGTCGCTTTTGATCCTGTTGTTTTTTACGTTTTTTACTGCAGGCTCTGCATCTAATAGCATTATGATGTAGGTTGGATATATTTTTTCCACAGTCTATGCAAGTCCTAATGTTTTCCTTCTTTGGCATTTTTCTTCCCTGTTTTACTCGCTCTCTACAATAATTAATATTACTTGTTCTCCTTTATTACTTTTTGTACAATCAAACTAGAAAAACAATGTATTTTTTCAAAGTTTGATAAGTAGCTTTAAAAATACATGAAATCTTAATAATTGGGCTTATTTAGAAACTGATCGATATATTGTTCAGCATATGCTAGTTTTTCATATGTTTGCTGATTAGAATATTTATTTTCATTAAGATAAGATAATCTTTGTTCATTCATATTTTCTGTTGGTGCGTCTGCTTTCTTGTATCTAATTATATTAACAGTTTTTGTTTTCTTTATTGAGGGCGGTGTTTTTTATCCCTTTAGCACCTGCATGAACATAAGGCTTCATCCAATTCAATAATTCCTTCGATTGTGATTTTACAAGCATGATATGACGCATGTTCATGAACCCTATGAACAAAATCAAGAACTGAGTCATAATACTGTTTGATTTCA
>JARYMC010000069.1 GCA_029907305.1 Candidatus Thermoplasmatota archaeon | reverse complement strand
TCAAGGTGGTACAAATTCTGGCCAACGCTATGGCTACCGCTAACTAAATCCATAAAATTTTTTTCACGTCCTGGGGCAGGTGTTCTATGGCTCCGCTCTGGCGGGTGCGCCTGCCCAGAAGTAAAAATGTTTGTTAGAAGAAAAATAGCGCGATTCACCCCCATGGTAAAGTCTGGGTATTTCTCGCTCACAAAATGTTAAAGAAAACATAAAATTTAAAAAATGAAAATTGATACATTATAAAGAGGGGAAAAAGAGGATTTTCCCAAAAAAGTTACGATTAATTTGTAAAAATTAATCACACACTTACCTCCCTTCTTTCCCCTTATTTGTCTCTATTAAAAGTATGATAAAGCAAGAGCACCTGATTTATTTATCCTTCTTGGATGGGTGAACGCCAATCATAACCAGGGGTTCTAAGGCCAATCTTAGGGATTAAAGGTGAATGGCGTTTATGATGGCTTTTAACCCTCATGTTTTTTACTTTTTCGACAAACGATTTCTTAAAATCTAGAGCCCTAGCTATTTCAGCAACATCCATTTTCCGCTCAAGACAAAACAATATCTTATCTAGATCCCTATAACGTAGGCCTAACTCGGCTTCATCAGTTTGTCCTTTCCATAAACCTGCGGTGGGTTTTTTAGAAATAATAACTCCTGGTATTTTCAAATATTTTGCAAGCTCCCAAACCTGTGTTTTATATAGGTCACCGATTGGTTGAATGTCTACACCACCATCTCCATATTTTGTGAAATAACCAACTAGTAATTCTGATTTGTTTGAGGTGCCACAAACTAGGCTTTTAGTCATATTTGCGTATTCAAAAAGAAAAATCATTCTTGTTCTAGCCTTTATGTTAGCGAGCGCTAGTCTGTCTGGTTTGATAACAGAGTGTTTATTTATTTCTTTTACAACAGGTGTTATATCTATTTTTTTGCATGATAAATCAAGTTTTTTTACTAAAAGTTCGAGGTGTTTATTATCAATGTTTGGTGTTGATTCATCTGGTAAAAAAACACACCTTGTTTTATTTTTGCCTAAGGCTTGTTTACATAAAAGAGCTACAACAGCAGAGTCTACACCACCTGACAAACCAACAACAACACCTTTGCAACCAGAGTTGTTTACATAGGTTTTTATGAAATCTTTTATTATAACGGATGTTTCTTCAGGGTTTATTGAAAGGTCAACATCCAAATCAAATCAGCCTCTTTTAATTTTGTTTTTTACTTGGTCATATATCGATTTTCCATGTGAGTCTATTGCTACAACCAGTGGGCCAAAGTTTTTTACTTTGAATATCCAAACCGCCTCGGTCATTCCTAGTTCTTTTAACCAGTAAACATTTTTTACTTCTTGAATTTTGTCTGCTGCTAGGGCACCGGCACCACCAGTATACAAAGTATATACGCATATATATTTTTGTAATGCTTTTTTGGTTTTATTCCCCATAGACCCCTTGCCTATGATAAGATTAACACCAAATTTATCGATAAAACTATCCTCAAACATATCCATACGATCACTGGTAGTTGGACCAGCAGAAACAACCTCCCAACTATCTTTTGATTTTCTCATTAAAGGGCCACAATGATAAAGACCCATGGTACTAGGATCAAAAGGGATCTGAAAAACATCTTTTTCAAGCATTATTTTATGAGCGGTATCACGAGCGGTAAATACATCACCTGAAACAAAGATAACGTCACCAACACATAGTTTTTCAACATCAGATTTTTTAAGGGGAATATTAAGATTGTATTTAGCCACTATTTAACCTCCCAACTACCATTACTATGAATAATCATTGTAGCACGACGATCAGCCCAACATTGAACAACAAGACCAACAGGTAAACTAGCAGGGTGGCGAGGAGCCTTTTCAACATGAACATCCAAAACAGTAGTTTTGCCACCTATACCCATAGGGCCAATGCCTGTATCATTAATATTTTTAATTAATTCTCTTTCAAAATCAGCAATCTTCTTATCATGGTGGCGAACACCAACAGGTCTAAGCAAAGCAGTCTTACCAAGTTTCATAGCCAAATCAGCACCACCACCGATACCAACACCGATAACAGTAGGAGGACAAGGGTTACCACCTGCATTAATTATTTCATTAACGACGAAATCCTTTATTCCCTCAAGTCCAGCACCAGGACGGAGCATAACAAGCTTGCTCATATTTTCACTACCAGCACCCTTCGGGATAGCTGTGATAAAAACATCGCTTCCATCAGTAAAATCCCAGGTGATAGCAGGTATGTAATCACCAACATTATCAGTGTGATTGAACTTGGTGAATGGATCGACTGTATTTGGCCTGAGAGGCACTTTTTCAGTAGCAATTCTAACAGCATCTGTGATAACAGTTTTCAAATAACCAACTTTTGGAAAATCAACACCTGCTTTTATAAAAAAAGTCTGAACACCTGTATCCTGGCATAGAGGCCTACCAGTTTTTTTAGCGATGTTTATATTATCAAGAATATTTTTAAGTTGGATTTTAGCTAAACCTTCTTCTGATTTGTAAGCTTTTTTCAAAGCAACGATGACATCATCTGGAAGCTCGACCTCAGCTTTTTTTATAAGCTCAACAACACCTAATTTAATCTTGTCGAAATCCATGTTTCCCAATACAGGTATAGATTACTACAGAAAAGTATTTTGCTCAAAAAAAGGAAAAAAGAGTTGATAAGAGTTTATTTTCTGTTTTTAACTAAGTTATCAATAATAGATGGATCTGCGAGTGTGCTAGTATCACCGATTTGGTCAACGTTACCATCAGCGATTTTACGTAGTATACGCCTCATGATTTTACCAGAACGGGTCTTTGGTAAACCCTCAGCATACTGGATCTTATCAGGTGTAGCATGTGGGCCTATTTCTTTCCTAACCAGCTGAATAAGCTCTTTTGTAAGGTTATCATCGTATCTCTCACCTGTTTTCAAAGTAACATATGCGTATATGCCTTGTCCTTTGATTTCATGTGGGAAACCTACTACTGCTGCCTCAGCAACCTTCGGATGTTTACCCAAGGCTCCTTCCACCTCAGCGGTTCCTATCCTGTGTCCTGATACGTTGATAATATCGTCAACTCTACCGGTTATCCAGTAGTAACCATCCTCGTCTCTCAAACAACCATCACCAGTGAAGAAAAAGTTTGGATAAACAGTGAAATACGTTTTCCTGAAACGTTCATGGTCACCAAAAACTGTTCTCATAATACCAGGCCAAGCTGCTTTAATCACCAAGTTACCAGATACACCATTGCCTTTTAGTTCTTTACCTGAGTCATCCATTATAGCTGGCTCAATGCCAAAGAATGGGAATGTTGCAGAACCAGGTTTCAAAGGTGTGGCTCCAGGTAATGGTGTAATAAGTATCCCTCCGGTTTCGGTCTGCCACCAGGTGTCAACAATTGGGCAGCGTCCGCCACCAACCAGATTATAATACCATAGCCATTCTTTAGCTTTTATTGGCTCACCAACAGAACCTAGTATCCTCAAAGAGCTTAGGTCATGTTGTTTGACCCATTGGTCACCCTCTTTCATAAGTGTTCTAAGAGCAGTCGGGGCTGTGTAGAAAATATTCACCTTGTGTTTTTCAACAACAGCCCAGAATCTACCCCAATCAGGGTAGTTTGGTACTCCCTCAAACATTAGGCTGATAGCTTTGTTAGTTAAGGGACCATAAACTATGTAAGTATGACCTGTAACCCAACCTATATCTGCCGTGCACCAGTAGATATCACCCTCATGGTAATCAAAAATGTATTTATGGGTAAAAGCAGCATAAACAAGGTAACCACCTGTTGTATGAAGAACACCTTTTGGTTTACCAGTTGAACCAGAGGTATACAAAATAAACAATGGATCCTCAGCATCCATGTGCTCAGGTGGACAAGTTGGTTTTGCTTTTTTCATTTCTTCATGCCACCAATAATCTTTACTGGTCATGTTAACATTTTCACCGATACGTTTTACAACAATAACAGACTCAATTGATGGGCAATGTTGAAGAGCCTGATCAGCAGTAGCCTTCATCGGAAGAGATTTAGGTCCTCTAACACCAGCATCCTGTGTAATAAGCATTTTACAACTTGAATCATTTATTCTATCACGAAGAGACTCAGCAGAGAAACCACCAAAAACAACAGAGTGAATAGCACCTATGCGAGCACAAGCAAGCATAGCTATTGGCAGCTCAGGTATCATCTGGAGATAAATACAAACACGGTCACCTTTTTTGATACCATTTGATTTCAGTACATTTGCAAATTTTTGTACTTCATCAAGTAATTGTTTGTATGTATATTTTTTAATCTCAGATGGTTCATTACCCTCCCAAATGAGAGCAAGATCATTGCCATGACCATTTTCAACATGTCTGTCAAGACAGTTGTAGCTAACGTTTAGTTTAGCTCCCTCGAACCATTTTATATTGGCAGTGGTAAAATTGTAATCTCTGACTTTTTTCCACTTCTTGTACCAAGAGACATATTCTTCGGCTATCTTTCCCCAAAATTTATCCGGGTTTTTTATTGAATCATTATATATTTTTTGATATTCTTCCATGCTTTTAACATAGGCTTTTGAACTAATTTCTTTGCTTGGTTTAAAAACTTGAATTGTTTCTTCATCTGACATAGCCATATTTTCTGTCCTCCCTAATACAATCATGCTAACTTTTATTCTCAGTTTTTTAGAACGACTTTGTATCAACAGTCATTCAAGTTAACATATCTATTATCGGGCATTGCCGGGAATAGAATTTCAGTATAAGTATTTTTTCATACATCTTTAAAAATAGGGTGAAAAATCATTTAAAATTGAACGTTTTTTTAACAATGGGTGCAAAATCAAAATCCTTTATAACAACCATGTGCTCAAAAGCATAGGTCCCAATAAAAGGAGTATGTGTTATTAGATTATTCTCCTTTAAAAATCTGATTTTATTCATCTCATCCTGCTTGTATTCTTGATAAGTTGGATATGCTGATATTATAACACTTTCAAATTTTCTACTAGCCAAAAATATAGTGGAAGATGAGTCGAGGTAAGATATATTACTCTCACTTGGTGCTTTGTTAGGATTAAATTTTATATGATAAAAAACCAGTATCTCAAAACCTAATTTTTTAAGATCCGGCACAACAATTTCTCTCATCAAGTCATTTTCAAAAAATTGTTTTTTCATCCTAGATACGGTATGCCGAGAAAGACCAACTATATCACCTATTTGCTGTGTTGTAGCATCAGGGTGTTTGATAATTGCAGCGTATACTTCTTTTTCTTTGTTTGTAAGCTCTGTTTGGCTTATATCATTAAACCAATCTTTTGAAAATTCTTTTGAATTATCTAAAGAAAAAAATTTGTTAAGAACTCTGGAAAAATCAAAAAATCTTGTTATGTGACTTGTTTCAAAAGGAAATATCGCTTCGTTTGGATATTCTTTTTCAAGCAGACCTAATTTACCGAAAGTTTCTGTTCTTACCTCATTTATTCTACCTATGTTCGTGTAGTTTTTAGATAGATTTATGGAAAAACCTTTTTCTTGTTCACCAACTGAAAAAATAAGTTCATCAAAAATCTCTATCGTTTTTTTCGTTGCCTGCACTCTTTCTTCAAGTGGTATAACAGGGTTAAATTGCGCATATATGACAGCTAATAGTTCGCAACCTAAGCGGTTTAGCATTGGTACGTTTAGTTTGCGGAAGAAACCCTGGTCATGTAGTCTTTTTTTTATTGATGTGAGTGTTGATAGTTTTACGTTTATCTGTGATGATAGTTTGCTATCGTTTTTTTCAGGATGCATTATTAGTCCGCAAAGGACTTTCTCTTCGTTCTTTGTAAGTAGTGTTTTTTTCATAATCCAATAATGGAATAATTGGATATATAAGTTTTCTCATTTATACAATATATATATTTAAAATTGTAAAAAAGTTCATTTCAAACATAATATTTATCAAAATAACATTTTTGTTTAATGTTAATTGTCTATATGTAAAACAAATTAAAAAGGTTTATATAATAAATTAATATTCAGTTTTCAGTTGAAAATGGGAGGAAAAAATTTATGGGAATGACGATAACTGAAAAAATACTCTCTAAACATATTGTAGAAGGAAAACCTGAAAAAGGAAAAGAAGTTGGAATAAAAATTGATCAAACCTTGACGCAGGATGCAACTGGTACAATGGCATATCTTCAATTTGAAGCAATGGGAGTTCCAAGGGTTAAAACAGAACTGTCTGTTAGTTATGTCGATCATAATACGATTCAAGTTGGTTTTGAAAATGCTGATGACCATAAATATTTACAAACTGTTGCAGCAAAATATGGTATAATTTATTCACGCGCAGGTAATGGTATCTGTCATCAAGTACATCTTGAGAGGTTTGGTAAACCTGGAAAAACATTACTAGGCTCAGATTCGCATACGCCAACCTGTGGCGGAATAGGAATGATTGCCATTGGCGCAGGAGGTTTAGATGTCGCAGTTGCAATGGCCGGAGGGTTATTTTATCTATCATATCCTAAAGTAATAAAGATAAATCTGACGGGGAAATTACGGCCATGGGTGACTGCAAAAGATGTTATTCTTAAAGTTCTAGAAATATTTACTACAAAAGGTAATGTAGGTTGTGTTTTTGAATATGCTGGCGATGGAGTAAAAACATTATCTGTTCCTGAAAGAGCGACCATAACAAATATGGGGGCAGAGTGTGGGGTAACAACATCGATATTTCCAAGTGATGAGATAACAAAACAATTTCTAAAAGCCCAAGGTAGAGAAAAAGATTGGGTTGAACTAAAAGCTGATGAGGATGCAGAATATGATCGCGTTGTTGAAATTAATTTAAGTGAGTTAGAACCACTTGCAGCAATACCTCATAGCCCTGGGAATATAAAGAAGGTTCGTGAGATAGAGGGACTAGATGTTGATCAGGTTTGTATTGGAAGTTGTACGAACTCATCATATGCTGATCTAATGAAAGTCGCTCGTATATTGAAGGGGAAAAAGGTTCATCAAAATGTTAGTTTTGTTGTTGCACCAGGGTCGAAACAAGTGATAGAAAATATAGATAGAGACGGCGGGCTTTTTGATCTTATCTCTGCTGGAGCGAGAATTGCTGAGTCTGCATGCGGTTTTTGCATAGGGAACAGTCAGTCACCAAAGACAGGGGCTATATCATTGCGGACAAGCAACAGAAATTTTGAGGGTAGATCTGGAACAAAAGATGCACAGGTTTATCTTGTTAGTCCTGAAACAGCGGCTGCGGCAGTGATTACTGGAAAAATCACTGACCCAAGAGATCTAGAAAAAATGGGAATAAATTATCCTTCTGTTTCTATGCCAAAGAAATATTACATTGATGACAGTATGTTTATACTACCACCAGAAGATGGTAAAAACATTAAAATCTATAGAGGCCCAAACATAGGTGAACCCCCGAAAAGCACCCCTATGCCTGAGAACATAGAGGGGGTTGTCACAATCAAGGTGGGTGACAAAATCACAACAGATCATATAATACCTGCTGGTGCTAGGATGAAATACAGATCAAATGTTCCAAAATACTCAGAGTTTGTATTTGAAATTATTGATCCTAAGTTCCATGAACGCGCCAAACAAATTAAAGAAACTGGAAAATTCAACATAATTGTAGGTGGTGTTAGCTATGGGCAGGGATCCTCGCGTGAGCATGCAGCAATATGCCCAATGTACCTTGGTGTAAAAGCAGTAATTGCAAAGTCAATGGAGCGGATACATAAAGCAAACCTTGTCAACTTTGGGATTATACCATTGAGATTCAAAAACGAGAATGATTACAATGTTGTAGATCAAAATGATGAAATTGAGATAACAAATATTCCCACGCTTCTGAAAAATGGTAAACCATTAACTGTAAAAGATAAAACGAAAAATAAGACATTCGAAGTTGAGTATGATCTTTCTGAGAGAGAGAAACAAATTTTGCTTGCTGGAGGCACACTCAACTACATAAAATAAAAGTTTTAGGAGAGGAACTAGATGAAAAAACAACATGGAAAAATAAAGGTTAAAAACACTATTGTTGAAATAGATGGAGATGAAATGACAAGAGTAATGTGGAAAATGGTAAAGGAAAAATTACTTTTTCCATATATAGATATGAAACTGGAGTATTATGAT